>JAUVSF010000244.1 GCA_030597245.1 Acidobacteriota bacterium | reverse complement strand
CGTGACTTCGTTCCGCCGTTGCTCTACCCAGCGACCGTCAGATTCCAGCCTTTCCAATTCGGCCTCCAGGATCAGTAGCCTGAGTTCGACGGGAAGCAGCTGTTCAAGAGGTGGGTCTTTTTGACTCATGATCCCGATTTCCCGGCATAATAACCTTTTCGGTGACTGACCTTCAAACCTTTGCCTGCGACCTTAACGACAATCTCTCGGAAGGCATTATCCTTCCGGGGGTTACTCGAGACATACCCGATACTGTACTGGCTCTTGATGGCCTGGTTAATTCTTCTGAATGCTTGCTCAAGTTGGTCCAGACGAGCCTTCGAGTTGAAGAACAGGCCACCCGTTTCTCTGGCAAACTCCTTGAGCTTGCCAAAATTCGCGCGGGAACGCCCTCCTTTGATTCCAACTCCGAATATCAGGACATCATGCTCCTGTGCAAGCTTGATAGCATCATCGTCTTTGGTGACGCTTTGGGTGTCGTCCCCATCGGAAAGGACGACGATCAACCGTCTTCCTACCTCGTGGCGAAGCATCTCGTCAACAGCAAGCCAGATTGCGTCATAGAGTTTGGTAGCCCCGCCGGCTCGAATATCTTCTATCGAGTTTTCCAAAAGGCGGAGGTCGTAGGTGAAGTCCTGTGCCAGGTTGATCTCACTGTCGAACTGGACGACAGCCGCTAGATCCTTGTTCTTCCGCAGCGTCTCCTGGAGAAACACATTTGCGGCCTCCTGTTCGAAAAACAACTTATCCTTAACGCTGCCACTGGTGTCAATGAGTAGGACGATGTTAAGAGGCTGGGCTTCCTCACCGGCCTCCAGGCCAAAGTACTGTATCTCCTGTTTCACGCCATCCTCGAAGATCTCAAAGTTCTCCCTGGTCAGGTCTGTAATGTAGCGGTCCTTCTTCCGCACCGTGCACAGGACGTTGACCACCTCTACTTCCGTTCGGTAGGTTGGGCTCTGTGAATCCTGGGCGCCGACCTCGGTGGGACTCAACAATACAAAGGTGAGAAGAACGAAAAGAATTCGTGGAATCAAAAGGTTAAAACGCATTTGGTCTTCTTCAATGAGCAACTACACAGCGCTGGCTCGCCAGAAACGTATAGAGTCCAGCAATGACCAAATAGATCAAATCAAAGTAGGAGATGTCAATTCCGGTCATTATGATCGCTAGGTCGATCACTATGGCTGGAACCAGACTGTACAGCGCAATGGTAACTGCATCAGTCAGAGGGAGGCGTACTCCATAGCTAACCGCTACCGAATAGGCGATTGGACTCAAGATCAGCGCCTGGAGGGATTTGGCCAGGATGTTGTAGATGAGAAAAAAGGAGTATGCCAACGGGAAATAGGCCCAGACAATGATCGTCTCATACTCGCCGAGGTTCTCCGGAGTCACTGAGAATTCACCGAAGTCTTCCCATAAGTAAGTCTGCGTCTGCCCTTGCATCTGCACGTACAGCTTCTCCTGTGTGAAAAGAAGGACGGGCTCCTCCAGCCCACTGGGGTCGGAGTAGGTCCCCGTCGTGTCAAAAACAAAGGTCCAGGTGGAATCGTTCCGGTACTTGACCACAATTGGTTGGTCGGCCAGCACCTGAAGCTCTCCAGCCGCAACTTCGATAGGGGGAAAGTTCTCGTCCGCCCAGTCAAAGAACTGTTCAACATGTGGGCCATAAGCCCACGCATAGATCAGAGTCAGAGCCAGCGCAAGGAACGCGGAAAGATAGAGAAGGAAGAGCAAAGTCTGGCGAAAAGGCTGCTGGAATGCACTCGCGTAGAAATCGAAATCGGTTATGGCAAGATAGGCTTGGCGGCAGAAGAGTCGAAGCATCTCTTAGGCATCGGAGTAGTAAAGAATTCGGTTACAGTTCTCACACAGGATAATCTGTCGATTGGTTCGAAGCTCTGCCAGCAGTTGAGGGCGCAGGCGCACATGGCAGGCTTCACAGGAGTGGTCAACAACCTTGATCACAGCGATGCCATCGCGAACCTTCGCTATCCGTTGATACCGGTCGAGAAACTCACTTGGGATTTCGGCTTCAACCCGGGCGCGTTCCTCCTCAACCTGTTCCAAGCCGGAGTCGGACTCAATTATGAGAGCTTCCAACTCCTTTTTCTTCGCCAGCTTAGCATTCTCCTCTTCCTGGAATACCTTCCTGGCCTCTGCCAGCTTTTGATCAAGTTCTTCCGATTCGAGCATCTGCTCGAGAATGAAGTCTTCCTTTTCTGAGATCCGGCTTTCAACAAACTTAATCTCGTGAAGCATGGCCTGGTATGCGGTGTTGGTTTTGACCTCCATCAATTGATCTCTGTAATGTGAGAGCTTGCGCCGAAAGTCTTCCACCTCGGCTTCCGTTTTGCGACGCTCTTTGCCCGAATGAGTAATGGCCCCCTCAGCCTCTTCAACAACCTTTCTTTGCTCGGCGAGCTCCTCCTCGAGCCGAGCGATTTCCTTCGGGGTCCGTTCGACTCGGTCGCGCAGTTCCGACTGTCCCCCCTGTAATCCCTGGAGCCGGATCAAATTCTGTAAAGCGAGAGATTTTTCAATGTCTTGCATCGATGTGCACTCAGGTTGATACTTCTACGTTAAGGTCCTTTTTTCAAAGCATGCAGCGTTTCGGTTGACATCTAAAATCTACGATCCCTCCCACTCATCATGGGAAACACCAGTTCTGGTGGGCCCAGTAGGACTCGAACCTACGACCGTCTGATTATGAGTCAGATGCTCTAACCAACTGAGCTATGGGCCCAAGCCAAATTCAGTGGGCTTACACAATAGCACCCCATTCCTTTTCCAATAAAAAAGGGGGGCGAATTCCACCCCCCCTTATAGCATCTAAAGTGCCCCCCCCTCTCTGCCGTTAGCTTCAAGGAAGGCCTTAAGCCTCCTGCTTCGAGACGGGTGACGGAGCTTCCGCAGTGCTTTCGCCTCAATCTGCCGAATCCGTTCCCTGGTTACGGAAAAGCGTTGTCCAACCTCTTCCAGAGTGTGTTCACTCCCGTCTCCAATCCCGAAGCGCATCCGAATTACCTGTTCTTCCCGAGGAGTCAAACTCTGAAGGACTGATGCAGTCTGCTCCTTCAGATTCAGGTTTATGACTGATTCGGAGGGCGACACGACGCCACGATCCTCAATGAAATCTCCGAGGTGACTGTCCTCTTCTTCGCCTATAGGTGTCTCGAGTGAAATCGGTTCCTGCGCAATCTTCAGAATCTTCCTGACTTTGCTGACAGGCATGTCCATCTTCTTCCCGATCTCCTCGGCCGTTGGTTCGCGACCGTATTCTTGAACCAGAGCACGAGACGTCCGGATCAGTTTGTTGATTGTCTCGATCATGTGGACGGGAATCCGAATAGTCCTTGCCTGATCGGCGATGGCCCGCGTGATGGCCTGTCGAATCCACCAAGTCGCATAGGTTGAGAACTTATAGCCGCGCCGGTACTCAAATTTGTCGACGGCCTTCATCAACCCTATATTCCCCTCTTGTATCAGGTCCAGAAACTGGAGTCCTCGATTCGTGTATTTCTTGGCGATCGATACCACGAGTCTCAGGTTAGCCTCTACCAGCTCCTTCCTTGCGATGTCTGCCTCGAGTTCCCCGTGTTTGATTGTCGCCAGCGTCCGCTTCAACTCAATCGGGGTGGCTAATGCTGACTCTTCAGTCTCAATGAGTTCCTTCTCGATCTCTCGAATTCGAAGCTTCAGTTTCTTCGCTTCTTCAAGCTTCAACGGAGACTCCTGGAGTTTCTTGAGATGCTTGGCCTCCCTCTCCAGGATCATGACACGACTCACAACATCTTTTATTTTGCCTACCAGTTCCTCATGAACGGCCGGAGTAAGCTCCAGGTCTCGTATGATTCGAGCCGTCGGGATACGGTAACGCGCCAACTGGGAAGCCAACTTCTTGTATTTGGAACTGTCTCTCTTTACCTTCCTGAGTCGGCCTCGAAGCTTGATGGCTTCGGATTCCAGCTCTGAAATCTTCTTGATACGCAGAACCACATGTTGTCGCTTCGCGTCCAACACCTCCTGCGTGATCTCGTCTTCAGTAAAAACAACGAAGTGCTTGAGGTTGAGCCCTGGATCCGAAAGAGGAGTCAGGTATTGACGGATCTCATTCACCACCAGGGGTGCCCGAGAGATCGCCTTTAGGACGGTTCGTTTCCCTTTCTCAATTCGCTTGGCAATTTCCACTTCACCTTCACGCGTCAGCAAAGGAACGGTACCCATCTCGCGAAGGTACATCCTGACTGGATCGTTGGTCTTCTCAAGGTCTTGGGAGGTGGTTTCGCGTTCGGTTCCCCCTTCATTTGAGGGGTTGGCTTGCGTCTTCTTCTTGATGACTTCAAACTCGTCATCGGAATCGATCATCTCGATTCCCGCCTCACCAAACAGAAAAAAGATATTATCGAGGTCCTCGGAGGAGTGGATATCATCGGGCAGTAAGTCGTTCACTTCATCATAAAGGAGGTAGCCCTTGTCTTTCCCCACGGAAAGCAACTCCTTCACTCCCTCATACTTTTCTTCCAGAACCTCGAGAAGATCTTCGTTGTCTTGACTCATGAAATTAAAGTCTTTAATTATACAAAATCCGCGCATACCAGGAGCAGAGCCAGAGGCCGGCCGTAGAGCAGAAATCAGAAAGGACCGTATCCGGGTCACGGAGCCATCCATGCCGAGAACCGTTCACTCGTGCTGCCGTCTTCGCAGGCTTTCCTTTCTTGCCAGCAATTCGTTCAGTTTTGGTGAAGCCTTGCCGGCTTTTTCTTCTCGGGTAATCTCCTCTTGAATCTCCTGAATGAGACGATTGGCCTGAAGTCTACGTACCGCATCTACACTGTTGCGGATGGCTTCCAACGACGGCAGCATCGCCGCGGGGTCCATTGTCACGCGGTCCAACCAATCACGGTCATCTTCGCCGATCAAATCCCGTATTCTTGTGACGCTGATTTCCTGATTTTGATTCTTCAGTTTGAATATTTGTTGAAAAACACTCTCGGATCTCAGCCCCTCAAACAGAGAGGGTTCCAACATTTCCAGCGTCTCAAAGCGTGTCTCATCCTCAAATACAGCGCTGAGCAGGGTGCTTTCAGCGAGGGTCGGTCTTGACTCGGGGAGTTGTGCTCTCAATTGAACCTGTGTGTCACGAGGGTGTCGTGCCATTCTACGGATTTCCTGAACAAGAAGGTCTTCAGCAACCCTTATCCGGGAAGCGATCCTTGAAAGATATTCAGCCCGCTCAATTCGATTGGGTACCTTCAACAGATAAGGCAGAATTCTCGAAGTGATCTCCTGTTTTCCTTTCGGACTTAAGGGATCCTTCACTTCGGAAAGAAAGTATCCCAACAAGAAATCGAGGTAAGGCGATGAACTCTTAACCAGATCCAAGTAAGCGTGAGGCCCATTCGCAATAATGAAAGAATCAGGATCTTCCCCCTCTGGAAGAGTCAAGATGTTCACATGGAACCCTTGTTCTAGAAAGAGGTCAATTGAGCGAAGTGTCGCCGCCGAACCGGCAGTGTCCGGATCAAAACTGACCACAACGTTTCGAGTATAGCGCCCCAGCAGCCTTGCCTGGTTCCCGGTCAGTGCCGTTCCCAGCGAGGCTACGATGTTATGAATCCCAAACTGGTACGGGACGATACAGTCGAAGTAGCCTTCCACTAGAACCGCAAAGTCCCGCTGTCGGATCTCGTCCCTGGCTACCGAAAGGCCATAAAGGTTATTTCCCTTCTTATAGAGAGGAGTTTCCGGTGAATTGAGATACTTGGGAACACCATCTCCCTGAATCCGGCCTCCGAATGCGATCGTCTTGCCGCTCAAGTTGCAGATCGGAAAGATAATGCGATTCCTGAACTTGTCAAAGTTCTCTCCGGAAGCGCTCTTCTTAGTCAACCCACACAGTTCCAGTTCGGGGACAGTGTACCCGGCGGACGTCAGCTGATGGAGAAGTTGATTCCGTGGTGGAGCAAACCCGAGTGAGAAACCTCCAATGGTATCGCGGTCGATTCCTCGATTCCTCAAATAGCTTTGAGCCTCAGTATTTGACGTCAACGAGGTCGAAAAGAACCGGGTTGCATCCTGCATTAACTCAAGGAGTCGCGCACGGTGACTGGCTGCCTCCGTCGCTCTCGGATCGGATTTAGGAACCGGCACCCCATATCGTTCAGCAAGGTGGTGGATTGCCTCTGGAAAGCTGAGATTCTCGATCCGCTGGACAAATGCAAACACGTCGCCGCCGGCACCACACCCAAAACACTTGAAGATCTGCTTGGATTCGCTGACCGAAAAGGACGGCGTCTTCTCGATGTGGAACGGGCACAATGCGGTGTAGTTCTGTCCCCGCTTTCGAAGCCCGACGTAGCCCCCGATGAGGTCAACAATATTCACTGTGTTGCGAACTCGTTCTGTGAATTCTGTGTCGAATTTCATCCGCTAGTTCTTCAGAGTTGCTTTGGTGGCCCCACCCTCAACTTCAAATTCCTCGACGAATGGATGCGTCTGAAGCACCTCAGCAACCAAGGCTTTCAGCTTGCCCGTGCCAAAGCCGTGGATAATGCGTATTTCTTTTAAGCTCGACACGAACGCTCGGTCCAAGAATTTGTCCAGGCATCCAAGAGCTTCTTCAACCGTCTGACCAATCAAGTTCAGTTCCGGATCAGTGCTTTCTATAACACTGATAGTAATCTGGTTCCCTGCCTCGCGGTCTACCCAACGCTGCTCTATCTTCTGCAGTTGGCCGAGGGGTGAACGGACAGTCTTGCCGTCAATCTCCAGAACTGCCTGTTCCCCTTTTACCGAGGTAACGATACCTCGTTTCTTGAACAAACGGTGAAAAACCGTATCGCCTTCGGAGATCGCGACCAGATTTCCACCATCCCCTTTTTCAGCACTCGTATCTTGACGGGTCTTTCGTCTAAAGGCTTCTTTCAATGCAACCTGCCGGCGCTGCATCTCAGCACTCATTCTCTTCCGGTGGTCGCGATCACTACACTTCTTCAGGTATTCTGATACCTCAGCCTTGAATTCACGTCCCCATTTTTCCAACTTCCTCTCAAAGTGCTGATCGTGATCTCGTTCTCGCTGTGCTGCCTTAAGGCACAATTCCCTTTCGCGAGCCTTTAGCCGAACAAGCTGCCCATCCAGTTCCTCGCGTTGGCTCCTTAGATGTTGGTGTTCACGGGTGAGCTCTTCCAGGTAATGCTCAATCTGAATTTCTGTCTCGTCGAGGGGTGTCCTGGCTTGGTCATTGAGGCCTTCCGAAAGTCCGCGTTGCCGGGCAGTCTCCAGCCCGCT
>JAUVSF010000232.1 GCA_030597245.1 Acidobacteriota bacterium | reverse complement strand
GTCTCCTTCCAGCCCATATCCGTTTTAATGAATACTAGTCGGAGACAGCTAACTCCACAACCGGTGAGGCGAAAGAAGGGCTTGAGGCTTGTCGAAGTGCGAACGACGAAGTGCGAATGACGAACGGGCCGGGGGCTGGGGGAGATTAACCACCAAATCACAAAAGCACTATTAATCCTCAGTATTCTTGGTGACTTGATGGTTTAAGAAATCCTTGATGGAGCCGGCGCGCAACGCGGACAAGGTTGTCTCACATTCAGGTAGCCCCCAGTCCAACGAAGGGATAACATGGTTGATATGAAGACAAGGGGGCTTGTCGAAGTGCGAACGACGAACGGTCCGGGGGCTGGGAGCTGGGAGCGAACGACGAACTCGAAAATCGTAAATCGAAAACCGACCATCGTTTCGCCTGTAAGGGAGAGGAGCTTAGTTCGGACATGAGAAAGATGGGAAGGAGACAGAAATGACCAAGTCATTGAACCGACGTCAGTTTTTTCAGCAATCATCCTCAATTGGCCTGGGAGGAATTGTCCTGGGAATGGGGACGCTGAAGTCACCGGCAGCGTTGGCTTCGAGTGCCAACGGTCCCTTGAAGAAGGCTGCCTGCATTGGGGTTCTTCCGAAGGACTTAAGTATTCTGGAGAGGTTCAAGTTAGCTAAGCAGGTGGGCTTTGCAGCCATTGAGCCGAATACACTTGAAACCCCGGAAGAGGTGAAGGAATACAGGGAAGCGTCTCGCGCCACAGGAGTCGGAATCCACTCGATAATGAATTCGGGCCACTGGAAATATCCTTTGACCGACAACGATCCAGAGGTTGTTGAGAAATGTGTTGAGGGAATAAAGACTTCCATGCAGAATGCCCACGAACTGGGAGCAGATGCAGTTCTCCTGGTGCCTGGCATCGTGACAGCGGATGTGAGATATGGTGAAGTCTATGAACGTTCGCAAGAGCAGATTCGAAAACTCCTTCCTCTCGCCGAAGAGCTCAACGTAGCTATCGCAGTCGAGAATGTCGGAAATCGCTTCTTGCTCAGCCCGCTTGAATTTGCCCGCTACGTAGACGAGTTTGAGAACCCTTACGTGAGAGCTTACTTCGATATTGGAAATGTCACTTCTATCGGCTTCCCACAGGATTGGATTCGAACGCTCAACAAGAGGCTGATGAAGATCCACATCAAGAAATTCCAACCCGGAAGCGATACACCAGCGTTCGACCCTAAAGACAGGCGTACGCGAGGGATCGACTGGCTCGATGTCCGGAAAGCTCTGAGCGATGTTGGTTATGCCGGATGGGTAACTGCGGAAGTGAGAAGCGGAGATGAGGCTTATATCAGGGGGGTCTCCGCACGGATGGACAAGTTCTTCGCGGGAGAGAATCCGGTTGGAGCTTAAACACCAGGCGGAACTGCAAGCGTCTCGCCGTAGGCTGAAAGACGAAGGCGGACTTGTCACGTTGGAGACTGACAGTTAAGTGACGACCTGGAAGGTCATCTTCCGCTTGATAGCTGTTTGGGGAGTAGTAAGTAGTAAGCAGAGCCACCGACCTGCTTTGTGACCTTGGGGTCTTGGTGGTGAACCGTGGCGCAACTATTCTTCGTAGATGCAAAGGACGCTACTTTTGCGCAGAAACACATTGAGTCCACGGTCGGCGAGGTGAATGCTGAAACAATTGAGATCGCAATATCGGATTCGGCCTTTCAACTGCTCACCACTCTCCAGGACAACCGTCACATCCGCCCGAGAATCGACCAGGGACCTCCAGTAGTCCGCTTCCGCACCAGTACTCTCATCAGGGTTTCTGCGAACCCCTCGTTCTGAACGTTCGAACCGACGGCGCGAAGTTCGCCGGTGGTCTTTGAAGAGTGCCATAGAATCGCTCCGGATCGTGAACGTCCAACAGACCTCACGACTTACCAGATTATACCTGCTTACGCTGTATCCTGGCGAGTATAGAGAGCTTCACCGAGCTCTTCAGGGCCTGGTGGCGATAGCGAAGCAGGCCAAGCTCCCGCCCATCCGTGGAAGCTGATGAAAAGCCTGTGTGAGGTTCCTCAGACGTGAGATTTATCACCAAGGCACACGGGGATGACGATTTACGATTTACGAATGTCTCGTTCGTCATTCGCAAATCATCATTCGCAAACCTACAATCGCAAATCGAAAATCGAAAATCATTTGTCATTCCCCTGCTGGTATGCTGAAGTCTAACGAACATGATTGAACGAATCAGGCTCATCTCATTTACAGGTGTGTCGGTATTATTCCTGCTGATTCCGGTCCAGGCGGCGAATGATGCCGAAAAGCGTCTCGGCGAGTGCACTCGGGTCCTGAAAGAGGTTCTGGATATACCTGAAGGCATCCCGCAGAGCCTCCTCGACAAAGCTGAATGTGTAGTCGTCATCCCCTCTGTGAAAAAGTTCGCTTTCGGCTTCGGAGGCAGCTATGGGCGAGGCGCCATGGTCTGCCGTTCCGGCCAGACGATGGATGGCCCGTGGGGCGCGCCCTCAATGTTCCGGCTCGAAGGAGGGAGTATTGGATTTCAACTGGGTGGCTCCGCCACCGACTTCGTCCTTCTGGTGGTGAATCCGCGAGGCGTTGATTCGCTGTTGAAGAGCAAGGTGAAACTTGGTGCCGATGCCATGACCGCGGCGGGACCCAAGGGTCGCTCCGCAACCGCCGAAACCGATGCCCTGATGACTGCCGAGATCCTCTCTTACTCCCGATCAAAAGGTCTTTTCGCAGGAGTATCGCTGAAAGGATCGACCCTCCGGCAGGATAGTTCCGCAAACGAGGATCTATACAATTCTGACGTCACCGCTCGTGAAATTGTCCTTGAAGGCAAAGTGACGACGCCGGCTTCAGCTAAGGAACTGGTGGCACTTCTTCAGGCAAGGTCACCCAAGAACATGTCAAACTGATTTTCGATTTGCGATTGTCGATTTGCGATTACCGTCTTCCTTGGTGTCCTTTGGGTCTTGGGTCCTGAGTCTTGGGGGTCCGCTGTTGCCCAAATGGCACCCCGCCCTGGTTCGAGGCTCGAAACTCGAATTTCGAACTTTGGAGTGCGGTAGCCCTAGCTGCCGCTTTGGTCAGTTGTTCCTTTAGGTTCTTGGAAGAAAAGCGGCAGCTAGGGCTACCGCACTCCAAATCCAGTTCTCATCCAACGGGGTTGAGGAGTTGGACCCTTGGACCTTTCGAACTTCGAGCTTCCCCTAATTGGGAATTGGGTCTTGGTGCTTGGGATTTAACTGGAGGTATGATCATGGATAATCTTCCAGCCCTCTTCGAATCTTCTCAAGACCAGACTGAAGAGTCCGCCTAAAGGATCTTCGCCTTCCCGAATCAAACTCCACTTCCCTTTTATCAACGCGTGCTCTGTTCCCAGTTTCTCTACCTTGATTTCGGAGAAAGTGACCCGGCCCAGAGACTCCCCTGTGCCCCCATAACGCCTCTCGTAACGTTCCTTCAGCCCATGCCACCCCTCTATGACCGTGCCTCCTGAGAAATAGGACATCTTGCTCGATTTCCAGTAGGTCTCCATAAAGAGGTTCAAATCTCCCTGGTTCCACGCCTCCTGCTGATCGCTCAAGACTTGCCGGAGTTCCTTCTCAGCGTCGCTCCCGGAATCCTGGCTCACAAGAACACCAGTCGTGAAGAGAAGCAACCCAATAGCCGTTAACGAAGCCAATGCCCTACTCATTTCGCCTCCTGATTGATATTCTCAAACTCTGAAGCAGCTGGGTTCGGGGACCCTCGACAGGGAATCACAGAAAGAAACTCAACACAAGATCTCTGTGTTCTTCCCTGCGCTCTTTGCGTGAAATAAATTCAGCTCACGCCAGCCGCAAAGATCGAAAAGGGTAAAGAAAAGGCCTAAATCTCTCTGCGTCCACTTTTCCTCGCTCCTGGCAAAGTACGCTCTGAAAGTTGAAAGTGAATTGAAGCAGAGTTAACTTGATGCATCACGAACCATCCGCTGATTGGAAGTCACGGTTAAGGAGCTTTGTTTGGTTACGCAGAAAATTGCAGAAAGAAAGAGAGTCCGGTTTCCGGCGGCTGCCTACCGACTTGTCGGGCTTTGCGTATTGGTCGGAATCCTGGGCGGGGTAGCGGCCCTGCTCTTTGACTTTTCCGTAGAACTGGCTCAACGGCTGCTCCTGGAAAGGTTTACAGGTTACGCCCCGCCTCCTCCCGGAGTCCTCGAACCTGCCGCAGAGCTACCGAGAGGCTTGTCACGCTGGTGGATACCCCTCGTAACCACCCTCGGGGGACTCCTGAGCGGGATTCTCGTCTTCGGACTCGCCCCTGAAACGGAGGGCCATGGGACCGACGCGGCCATTGGGAGTTACCATCGGCAAGGCGGCTTCATTCGCAACCGAGTGCCGTTTGTCAAGGCGATCGCTTCAGCCATTACGATTGGTTCCGGTGGGGTCGCGGGACGCGAAGGTCCGACTGCCCAGATCACTGTGGGGCTGGGCTCGATGATCACTCGCAGACTGAACCTTCATGGCGAGGAACGCCGCATCATCCTTTTGGCTTCGATGGCTGGAGGGCTGGCTGCAATCTTTCAGGCTCCACTGGGAATGGCAATATTCGCGGTAGAGATTCTCTACGCCGGAATGGTCTTTGAATCTGAGGCCCTGATCTACACGGTCATTTCGGCTGTAACCGGGTACGCCTTCCACGGCTTCTTTGCGGGCTGGTCTCCAGTTTTTGCAATACCGGAGGGACTTAGCTTCCAGAAGCCGGAGACCCTGATTGCGTATGCGGCCCTCGGCATCCTGGCTGGATTGATGGGCTCCGTCCTTCCCACCGTGTTCTACGGGATCCGCGACCTCTTTGCCAAACTACCGGTTCCTCCACATTTGAAGCCTGCCATTGGAGGACTTGGTCTAGGTCTTATCGGCATGGTCTTTCCAGAAGTGCTGGGAACGGGGTACGGTTGGGTTGAACTTGCGATGTCGGAAAAACTCTCCCTGACTATCATTCTCGTCCTGCTCCTACTCAAAGGGCCTGCCATGGGTTTGACCATTGGTTCCGGCGGATCCGGCGGCGTTTTTGGCCCCACTGTGGTGATAGGTGCGATGTTGGGAGGCTTAACGGGAACGATTTTGAATCAGCTGTCCCCTCACTTCCAGGTTAGTGTCGCCGCGTTTGTCGTAGTGGGAATGGCAGCGACCTTCGCTGGGGCCGCCAGAACGCCGATCTCGACACTGATCATGGTTGCGGAGATGACTGGAGGTTACGGACTGATCGTCCCGGCCATGCTCACAAACGTCCTGTCCTTTATGGTCCAGCGTTCAGTCACCGCCCATTGGCGCTATCCTACCCTCTACGTCTCTCAGGTGACGTCACGCGAAGATTCACCTGCCCATCAGGGGGTTTTCGTAAGACGGGCCCTCCGCATGGTTGACGACGGCCTTGTGGACAATGCTGATTTGACACTACCCAGGCTGGTCAGCCTCCTCAGATTCGGAGATCCGATCCCCGTCCATCAAGGAGACGGGATGCTGATTTCTTTGCATGTTGACGCGGGGTCGGCACTGGCGGGCAAAACAGTCGCTGAGGGAATAGGCGGGGTGTCGGAGGCCACTGCCGTGGCGGTGCTCCGAGGAAGCGAAATGGTCGTACCTCGGGGCCCAACCCTGATCGAAGCCGGTGATCAGGTGATTGTTGTGGCGACTACCGCGGCCCACCAGGAACTCAAACGGCTGGCGGCGGATGCCACGAAGGAAGAAACTACAGGTGGAAACCTCGACTAATAGGGCAACATCAGTTGATTGAGTCTCTGTCCCTTGGTTATGGTTGTGCGGTTGTCCACAACCTACAAGAAAGGCAAATCAGGTGAACATCCATTCAAAACCCACTGTCGCGACCGTGGCGGTTCTATTCGTTCTTTGTTCAGTCTTTAACTATGGCCAACCTTCCACACAGGCAGCCCCGGTCAACATTCACGAATTGAGTAAAACTTTCCAGAGCCTCACCCAGCAGGTGGGCCCCGCCGTGGTGGAGATCCTGGCTACGGGCTACCGGGTCGGTACCGGATCATCGTCACCCGGGAGCCTGCTCACCAGGCAAAGGACCACGGGCTCGGGTGTCACTCTGAGTCCGGACGGCTATTGCGTGACAAACGCCCACGTCGTCGTGGGAAGGGACAGCATCAAAGCGTTGTTGGCCATTCCCGCAGATCGGGAACGCGAGACAAAATCAATTCTGAAAGCACAGGGAAAAATAGTCGAAGCCAAACTCGTAGGAATTGACCTGGAAACCGATCTTGCCGTACTCAAATTGAACGCTGAAAACCTCCCCTACCTAGAACTGGGCGACTCCGATGAACTCGGACAGGGAGAAATCATACTTGCGATGGGGAGTCCGCTCGGGCTTGACAACTCAGTATCGATGGGAGTTGTCAGCTCTTTGGCCCGTCAGCTCAAACCAGATGATCCGGTCGTCTATATTCAAACCGATGCGACCATCAACCCTGGAAACAGCGGAGGGCCGTTGATCAGCACCGATGGCAAGGTTGTCGGGATCAACACCTTTATTCTCTCTCAATCCGGAGGCAATGAAGGCCTCGGCTTCGCGATTCCCAGCAACATCGTAAACCACGTCTACAAGCAGATCCGAGCACATGGCCGAGTCCGCCGTGGCGAGATCGGAATCAACACCCAAACAATTACCCCGGAACTTGCCTCGGCCCTCCAACTACGAAAGCCCTGGGGGGCCATTATCTCAGATGTGCGGCCCGGGAGCCCGGCGGATACGGCCGATCTGAAAATCGGCGATATCATCCTGAGCCTCGATGACAAGACGATCGAAAACGCACGTCAGTTTGACGTAAACCTGTATCGAAAAACGATTGGATCTCAGGTCAACGTCAAGGTTCTCCGCTCCCTGCAGACTCCGACAATCAGCGTCCGAGTCGTTGAGCGCTTTTCCGCCAAGGACCAGTTCGTGAACCTGGTGAACCTGCAAGACAATCTCGTCCAGAAACTGGGAATTCTCGGTGTGGATGTCGAACCGAAGATTGCGGCCCAAATCCCCAGCGCCAGGGGACAAAATGGCGTGCTTGTGGCAGCACTGTCGCCGTCGGCAATACGCTGGAGCGGCAATCTGCAGCCGGGTGATGTCATCTATTCAGTCAGCGGCCGGCCGGTAACCAACCTCGAGGGTCTACGGTCACTTGTCGAGGGAATTGAGGAGGGTGAACCCCTGGCAATTCAGGTCTTGAGAGAAGGCGTTCTCAGATTCGTGGCCTTCGAGATGGACTGAGACAAATGGCAAATGACAAGTGACAAGTGTCAAATGTCGAATGCAGGACTTACCGTTAACCGATTACCGATAACCGATCACCGGCCCCCGGGAGGTTCTCCGACCACCACTCCATTGCCATATCGTGAGACCAGGCCGGTTCGAAGACGCATCCCTC
>JAUVSF010000308.1 GCA_030597245.1 Acidobacteriota bacterium | reverse complement strand
GTTGTGGTGTCAAGAAGATCTCGTAGGATCTCTCGGGATGACCCAGATGCATCACCAGTGGGAGGGGGGCAATCAGCAAGAAGGCTAAGGCTGTAAGTAGGGCCAGCCGGTAGATGGGCTGTACCTCTCGAACGTTGAATATCTTCACGAGAGAAGCCAGGATGAACGCTCCTGCCACCAAACCGGTGAGGTAAGGGTAGACGACAATCATGATCGACCAGAGCAAATCAACTTCATTGGGGTATGCAAAGCCGGTGACCTGCCGGAGAAGCTCGGATGCGCTTACACTTTCCATTCCTACCTCACTTCTCCGTCGAGATCCGCATAAATAACCTTGGGTTCCGTGTTCAAAGAGGGTTTAAGGACGTGGATTTTCTTCATCCGCTTGAGACGGTTGAGAGGGCTCGCCTTGCTATCCAGATCACCGAACACCCTGGCCTGAGTAGGGCAAACCTCGACGCAAGCCGGCAACAGTCCCTTCCGAATCCTGTGATAACAGAAGGTGCACTTATCTGCAGTTCGTGTCACTGGGTGCATATACCTGGCTCCATATGGGCAGGCCTGAATACAATAGCCGCAGCCCAGACATCGATCCCCGTCCACTAGCACAACGCCGTCGTCGGTAATAAAGGTGGCCTCGACAGGACAGACCTGGACGCAGGGAGGGTTAGCACACTGATTACAGAGCTTGGGAACAAAGAAGCTCCGAAGAGCATTGCGGGGAGCGACCTCCCCGGCGGCATCTGCTTCAGCACCCAACAAGGTCACATCGACTTCGTTGTTGGTCTTGATAACGTATCGCTCGACCCACGTTCGGACGAAGATCGGTTCAGGCGGGACATTGTTCTCAGTTTTGCAGGCTTCCAAACATCTGGCACAGCCTATACACTTATCTATCTGAATACCCATACCGTAGGTGGGAAGGGTGTGTTCGCTGTCTGGCCCGATTCCTTGGGCCGTACCCAGTTTCGAAATCGCCTGAAAAGTCCCTGCCAGGGGTATCAGGGAAACCAGTTTCCTCAGTAACTTTCTTCGTAGCATCAACTTTCCTCGGGAAGATGGGGATAGTGGCACTGCCAACACTGATACCTTCCACCGTGGGTGGCCAAATCGACCTTTAAAGCACCCTTGTTTTCAGAATCTTCGCCATGACAAGTGCCGCAGAACTGCCTCCCAGCAGGTTTTGTTGCCCTATTGGTTCTAGGGGTAACCCTGTGTTCGTCAGGCGCCACATGACAGGTCGTGCATTCAAGACCCACATGGTGAGATATGGCCTTTGTTCTGGCGATCTCAGCATGGCAGGCACTGCACTCCCGGGGAGTCTCCGGAGGTTTGGGATCGTGCGGATCGTGGCATTGGATACAAGGTTCCAAGGGGTTATGCGCCACAGGGTTGATCTGAGGAAACCCGGTGGGGCGCGATCGATCATAAGTGTGACACACTGGGCAGAATTCACGCCTCCTGGGCGCGGTCGGCTTGATATCCAGGTCTTCGACATGTGCCTGTGCCGGTCCGTGACACGTCTCACAAGAGAGTAAGGAGTGATAGCCCTGAACGATTTTGCCAGGTTCTTCCACATGACAGTCGGCGCAAATAGCCGAGCCGGCGAATCTGATCTCTCTGGCGGCCTCATGCTCAGTCGCTCTGGCTTTGTGGGCGTCCATGTCTGTCAGGGAGGCCGGTAGCACAAAGAATCTGATGGTGACAAAACTCACAGCTATTGCAACTACAACGATGGAGAGTCTCAGTACAGAATCCGGTATGTTCCGCAAGGCTTACTTCTCCCAGATCGGCGCTAAGGTTTCGGCTCTCTCAGGGATTCGGGAATCGGTGCGAGTTCTTCGTCCCCTCGTCGGCGCCGGGTCATTGCTCCTTTGCGAATTTCGAGACGGCATACTCTGCTACGGCATTCAGCTCTTCGTCGCTGAGCTTGCCTTCGTATTTTGGCATCTTGCCCAAGCCCTCACGCAGGGTTTTTGCCAGCTCTGTAGAGGAAGTTCCGTTCTTCCACTCCGACTTCGTGAGGTCGGGCGCTTTCATCATCTTCCCGGCTTTGGTGTCACCTACTCCGTCCTGGCCGTGGCACATCACACATTTTTTCTCGTAGACTTGTGCTCCCAGTTTCTGCTCCTCCGTGTTGGCCAACAGAGTCGCCAGCAGTAAGGCAACAAGGAAGGTGGTCAAGGTTGCATTGACTGCCTTCCTCAATCGTTGATCTGACATCACACATTCCCCTCTTGAATCGTTCGAATCCTCTGGTATAACTTCAATTCCCCATTGGCACCTCAGTGTACGTAGCACACTGGCTCCTTTGCATCAGTCGAAAGTACCGCTTCCTACATTACGAAATTCCGTAGAAACTACGGAGGAGCCAAAAGAAGCCCCATCGAACGGATGCTCGACCATTGCACTTCGGGTTACTGTCAATTCATCTGCACCCGGCCGAGGGCTTCCCCAAGACATAGGCCACGGCCACGCCTGTTCAGTAGGCGCACGGCACCTCTCGTGAATCAGCAAAAGCCCGGCCGTGTAGGAATCGATGGCGGACTGTTTTTGGATAGTGACGTCCAACTCGAAAAAGGTCGTGAATCGGACCGTGCATTGAAAGAAAACGGCGGGCCTGCGCTGCCGACTTGAATCGTCGCATCCGGTGAAAGGGCGTTCGGGGACCAGGCCGAAGACGTTGCTGCGTCAGCATATGGCGGTACGAACGTTTGCAGATTGGGACGAGGCCCGGCAGCGATTTGTGGAGGTGGACTTAGTGGCCAACGAAGGCACCGTCGCTTGCCGGGCGATTGTGGTAGGTGTTCAAGGGAGCTGGAATCAATTGTTCCAGGTGCCGTAGTGGTGTGTGGGCAGCGAAGTCAAAACCCCGTCGCTCATCAGCAATCCCATGCTGACAATTCCTTCATCGTCTGTCTGGATTTCCAGCATCCCTCGGAATCCTGTTGAGAAGTCAATCTCGGAAAACAACTCATCTACGAATTGAGCCGTCTGGTGTCCTGCCTTTAGTTCGATTGTACGCGTGGCAAACTCCGAGCCGTTAGAATTCCGGAGCACTAACCTGGCCGAGGCCACCATATCACTCGTGTTGACAAGAGCTACTCCAGTGTTGACGCTCTTGCTGACCTGAGCCGTCACCACCGAAGTGAAAAAACGCCCTCTTTCGAATACCGCCGGCATCACGGCCGTCCGTGTACCTACCTTACCGTTAGGATTCCAGATGGTGTAGAAGGCCGTGGCCATCACACGCTCACCCCTTCCAACCGAATGACCGTCCATCATCCCCCAGTTTCCGAAACTCGAGTCATCTCCACCGTCATCACTATCCACTTTGATCAGCATCCAGCCCGGAGTAACTGGACCGTCCGCCATGATCTCGAGAAAGAGCATCTCAGAGGCCTTCAAGCTGAACCTGAATTCGGAACGTGTTTGCCCTTCAATCTTGACCTCCAGAGGATCACCCGTTTGACGAAAGAAGTAGAGGGTGCCTGTAGTTACGAGTTCTTCGGGATCCAGCCACGTCATCTGCTGCTGGTTACCCATGTTGAATAGAGACACAGTTGTCACCGTGCTTCCCCCTACTGCCATTTGGGGGAGGACAAGGTTGTGCTCGAGGTCATGACCCTGCCAACCACTAAAAGACTGGTAGCCCTGTCCAGAGCCGCCACCATGCCCGGGTCCACTGCCTGAATCCATTCCGCCGCCGCCGGGATCCATTCCCGGGCCCTGAGCTAGAGCAAGAGACGTCAAAAGTGTGAAGGATCCTAGAATATAAAGTACGCTTCTTGATTTCATGTGTTCATTACTCCCATTGACAGCCCGGCAAATTGGCCGGGCTTTTAATCTCTTTCGTTGAGAGACACATAAGGCCCGGAAGGTTCCCGAGAAATGCAACAAAAGCCTCCTTGATCGTTCTCACTGCCGATTCAATTGCGCCCATCCTTCATTGAGTGCAGAATCTTCCTCAAGAGAGGCTCGGGCAATTCACCGTGAGATAGCTCGTCGAGAACTTCCTGAGTCATCCCCAGGGTGATGATGACTGAGCGGCAACGTGCGCATAGTTCGGAGTCTTCGAGCGGAAATGGAAGGCTACGGTCTAGAGCCGTTTGCTTCGCTTCCAGGAGATCGAGGCAGATCTGTCGAGAGTGCCCGTCTGAACTCGTTGGTATCCTCGGAAGCTTCTCTGCAAGGGCCTTCCGAAGAATTAACCTGGCGCGGTGAACTCGCGTTTTGACAGTTGCCTCCTTGAGCGCCAGGATCTGAGCAATTTCAGCGAGCGAGAACCCCGCAATCTCTTTCAGCAGGCAGGGAATGCGATACTTGAAGGGCAAGTCGGCCAACGCGCGGTTCACCTCGTCATGGATTTCTTCACGAAGCACGCCGTCCAGCGGATCAAGCGTTTCGACGTCAGGGATGGTGTCCTCAGAGGAGGGTAAAAGGGTTTCAAGTGATTCAACAGTTTCCGGCTGGCCTGCTCGCCGCTTCCGTTTTCGAAAACAGATTCTAGACGCAATGGTGTACAGCCACGTACTGACCTCAGATCTCCCCTCAAAATTCTCCCAGTTACGATAGGCCTGTAGGAAAGTTTCCTGGACGAGGTCTTCGGCATCGGCCCGGTCGCCGCAGACCCGCAAGGCTAGCCCCAATAACCGACCTCCCTCCTCCTGGACCAGGTGGGACCAGTCTACTGAGGCTCTTCGCCGCTGCTTGCTGTTTCTCATCATCAGTGTTCGTAGCAATTAACGTTCCAGCCGGCCTGACCTGTTCGATGTATGGGTAAAGCCTCAGGAAGCTTGACTACCGCAGGAACTGCACCATCATAATCCAGAGCGTCAGCTCCGTTCTGTTGCATACACAACAGGCCCATGTAGCTTTTTCAACAGACAGGTGGTTTCCGATAAACCCTCAGCGAACTTGGCGGCTTTGCGTGAAATAAATCCGTTTCACGCCAATAACGCAAAGACGCAAAGGGAATGCTGGCTTTGTTGGGAATAGCTGAATATACTTCTTTCATAAGGCAAAGGGCTTAGATACAAGGAGGTGCCCCATGAGTCCGATCCTGCCGTTTTTTGTTTTGCTCAGTCTCGGAGCAAGTCTACTCGCAGAGCCAACCCAGGATATCGTTGGAACTTGGGAGTTTGTGTCGGCCAAGACAACTAGCTCGGATGGAACCACGGTTGAGGTCACAACCCACGATCTACGGTCAACAAAGATTCTCAATCAAACTCATTTCTGCGTGATTACCCGGAACGCAGATGGGTCATTCCGGCACACCAATGTGGGCCCATACCACTTGGAAGGCGACTTGTATACCGAAACGCTGGAGTACTCTACCAACCCGAATTGGATCGGTAGTGACGTTGCTTACAAGTCGAGGATAGAAGGGGACTTATGGTACATCGATGAGATTGGCATCACTCCCTCGAGCAGAGGCGAAGTCTGGCGTCGTGTTTGGGGGACGCGAGACGCAGTTGAGTTCTAGGGGGCATTCCCCACCAGAAGCTACTCACAATAAACCACTTATTCCCTTTGTTTCCGGGGTGCCCTGGTGGTAAATCCCACCGCCGGAGCTGCAGCCTGATCTGCCCACTGGCAACACAGATCAGGTCTTGAGGTCTTCGAAGACGCTGGATCTCTTTTGAGGGTATACTCGCTTTCCGGATGGAGCTGAAGCGGTTTTTTCGGTATCGACCGGTGGGTCTTCTCTCTCTTTTCGCCATCTTGTGCTGGCCGGTTGCTGCCGACAGTAAATCGGGAAAAGCTGTCCAGACTACTTCTCCGCCGACGATTGATGGTCTGATTGAGCCGGACGAATGGGCCAGTGCGGTCCTCTTGGAGGATTTCATCCAGTTTCAACCCTCCAACGGTGCCCCGGCTACACATCGTACGGTTGGATATGTGTTGTATGACCGGGAGCACCTTTATGTCGCCGTGCATGCATATGAGGAAAACCCCGATTTGATTACTGCGCAACTCACGCGGCGGGATGCCGATCTGAGACGCGATGATTCGATTTGGGTCTTTCTGGATACCTTCCACGACCGCCGCACCTGTTATTTCATGGCT
>JAUVSF010000221.1 GCA_030597245.1 Acidobacteriota bacterium | reverse complement strand
TGTTGCTACTCGCATGAATCCCTCCAAGAATACAAATCTCATTTATGAGTACATGAGTAGATTCGTAAATCTATATACTGCAATGGAGATTCTCATGCAATCCACGTTCCCATCTCGAGGAGGCCAGCGGTAACAGGTTTTTGTAGGGGAGAAGGCCCACTTCGCTTGCCGACTGTTGTGGGTTATCACGAAAGTCGAACGGGAAGGTGGGGGCTTTTAGCCCAATTCGCGGAAGAACTCAGCCCCAAGCGGTACGGCAGCCGTTCGTCGTTCGTCATCCCCCATTCACCATTCGTCGTTCGTCATTCGTCATTAGTCTTTCGCCTCCCCTTCCGAAAGCGTGGTTCTCTTCACCGCAGTCGGGTTGCGGATGACTTCGCTTACCTGGCTGGGAAAAGGTACACTGATTGAGGAGAACGATGAGCGTGGCTGATAAGAAGAAACCGAGTTTCGACGCACCGTTGATCCCGTTAGTGGTGGCGTTTGACAAGCCTCAGGCAGGCATGTCCAAGATCGGGGACGTGGCTGGTCGTCTTGGGACCTCGGTCCAGACGATCCGGCTGTACGAAGCTGAAGGGCTTCTGATTTCGTTTAGATCGAGTGGGGGAACGAGATGGTACAGCGAGGAGGACGTTCTCTGGATAACTAGGATCAAGCGCCTGATTTCCGAGGGGCTGAATTTCGCCGGAATCCGTCATTTGCTCGCGCAGATACCCTGTTGGGCTTTACGACCCTGCCGGCTAGAAGACCATGCTCGATGCAGTATGCGGTTTGAAACCCGGTTCCCGTGCTGGATTGCTCCCGAGAAACTCTGCGTTGAGAAACTGAAGGAGTGCTACCATTGCACAACCTATCGGCGAGCCCGGGATTTTGTTGACCTCAAGGTGCATGCCGATATCGTTCCGAAGGAAACCGGTGATCGGTAATCGGACATGGGTAACCAAGTCGCCAAGCACACCGAGAAGATGTCGCCCAGAAAATGCCCTAATTCTTACCGGCATCCAGTCTCACCGATAACCGATAACCGATCACCGGTTCGCCGGTTCGCCCCAAGACCCCGAGACCTCTTATTGTTCCAGGCCGAGTTGCTGCAGGATCTCAGGGTTCTCTTCGTCCCAGGCAAGGATCGTGTGACAAGTCTCGCAATCCTGCTCGATTAGCCTCCCATCGGAACTCTCGTGCTCACTGTCGTGACACCGAAAGCAGCCGGGAAAGTTCTGGTGCCCGATGTTGTTGGGATAAGTCCCCCAGGTCAGCCGCATGTCTGGAGCTACGTTGCGTCGGTATATTGCTTCAATTTCGCGAACTGCCTGCTCTACGGCCTGCTTCTCAGAGCTGTAGAAATCGGAGTGGTTTTCCTGATAGTAGGCGCGCAACCTCTGGACGACCTCTTCAGGGGTGCCGAGTGAGTTTCCCACTTCGGTCAATATCTCAACCCCGGCTTTCTTTATGTACGGAATCGATTGGCTGATACGTCCTGAGTAGATGGACTCATCCATCGCTTCGGCTGGAAGTTTGAAAACGTGTGTAGGGCGGTTGTGGCAGTCAATACAGTCCATTTGACGTATTGCTCCTGGCTCCAGGCTGTCAACGTCAACATCTTCACCATCTAGAGTGTACTCGGTGATCTGATCCCCTTCCTTCACTTGAATCCATGCAATCTCGTGCCGACGTTCATCTTTGGCAACGTAGAAGGTTTGTTTGTCGGGGTCAATATGCCAACTGTGAATTCCTTCTTCTCGTTCACCTCCGCCGATGTGAAGGGCTAAAACCGTCTTTAGCGGCGTATTGGTCTCGTCCTCTGAATAGCGGGTGATAACTTTAATCTTGTCACCTGTGAATCGTCCTGGCCAGTGGCACTGTTCACAGGTGTCCTGAGAGGGGCGGAGATTCTCAACTGGCGTAGGGATTGGCCGCTCAAAGGTGTCAAAAGTGACTGCTATGACCTGTCCCAGGCCGGACAGCTTTGAGCGAACGAACCAGGGGGCGCCAGGCCCGATATGGCATTCGACGCACTTAACCTTCGAATGTGAGGAATTCAGGTAGGCGGCAAATTCGGGGTCCATGACCGTGTGACAGATCTGGCCGCAGAACTCTGTAGTCTCCATATAAGCAACAGCTTCGTAACTCACCGTTGAAATCAGTAGAAGGTTTACTGTGGTCAGAATTACGACTCCCAGCGTGACCCTCCGGACCCTGGGTTTGTTCAAATTGATGATGGGGTAACGCAGCCTCCGTTCAGCCCGATCGGGCGCACCATCTTTCTTTTTCTTCCGTTCCCAGTAGAGGCCTATAGGAATCAGCAGTAACCCGAAGAGGAAAATCCCGGGCAGAACCATCAGTGCCATGATCGCCACGTAGGGTGAGTCGACAACTCCGAGCACGCCCAAAAGCAGAAAAGCTACGATAATCAGCCCGCTGATTGTGGTTAGGTTAGTGCCGAACAGAGTGATCCAATTGGTCCCGAACAGCTTCAGAAGCGGGCCTACCCAGCGCAGATTCATACTACGTTCTCTCCTCCCTTTGTTTCGTCCGCCCTCTCATGTTTGTACCATGAAAGGGCTCAGTTCGAGTGCCATTATACGCAGATTGTGGATTGGTGCGAGTCGCAGGAGAAGCCGTCCTTGGGGGGGCAAGACCGTCCTAAGAATTTGGAATGACCAAGCCGGCTTTTCTCAGCAGTTTTGTGACGGCCTGGAAGGCCATCTTCCCGTAGGATAAGCATCCTGCTTGTCATGAAGCGGGTCACGACGACCTGGAAGGTCATCTTCCCGTAGGATAAGCATCCTGCTTGTCATGAAGCGGGTCACGACGGCCTGGAAGGCCATCTTCCCACCGGAAGATAAGCTTCCAGCCTGTCCCGCCGAAGTTTGAAAAACGAAGGCGGGGCTTGTCACTTTGGAGATCAGCAGTTGTATGACGGCTTGGAAGGCCAGCTTCCCCCGGGGCTCCCCGTGTGGAACGGAGGACGTCCATACGGAGCCGGGTCCTTTCAGGGCCCGGGGGAACTCTCGACCGTCCGGGTCTGATGCATCCTGAAGGCTAGTGCCCGGCTAGTTGACATTTTGGCTAGCAGCCTAGAACCTCCGAGGCGGCGCTAACTCCCGAGCCGGGGGGACAACGAAAACCCTGGGAGGTGAGACACTGTTCCAGTGCGTATAAAAAGTAGAGCACATTCTGCGCCTTACTCGTTTCGCCCATGAGTCCTACGCGCCACACCTTGCCCGCGAGATCGCCTAACCCTCCTCCGATCTCCAGGTTGTACTTGGACAGAAGTTTCTGACGAATTTGCAGGTCGTCTACCCCATCCGGAATCATCACCGTGTTAAGGCTCCAGAGACGGAAGTCAGGGGACACCTTCATCTCGAGTCCCATGGCCGAAACTCCGGCGACCAGGGCTTTATGGTTTTTCTCGTGCCTCGCCCAACGCTTCTCCAAACCTTCTTCAACAATGATGCCGAGTGCTTCTCTCAGCGCATAATTCATCGAAACGGGAGCGGTGTGATGATAGGTCCGATCCTCTCCCCAGTAGTTCTGGACCAGAGTTAAGTCCAGGTACCAGCTTTGACATGTTGTCTGACGAGAATTCAGAAACTCAATGGCCCGCGGAGAGGCTGTAAAAGGAGAAAGGCCGGGCGGGCAACTGAGGCATTTCTGAGTTCCACTGTAGCAGATATCGATTCTCCATTCGTCAACCAGGACCGGATGTCCGCCCAGGGAGGTTACGGCATCGACCAAAAGCAGGGAGTCGAATCGATCGCAGATCTCCCTAATCGGTTCGATCGGCTGAAGTACGCCCGTCGAAGTTTCCGCGTGAACAACCGCGATCACTCGGGGTCGGCATTTCTCGGCCTTAACTTGGATCTGTTCGGGATCAAGGGGTTCGCCGAAAGGGACAGAGACAATTGTACAGTTTGCTCCACAGCGCTTCATCTCCTCGGCAAGTCGCTGTCCAAACACTCCATGCTGTGCCACCAACACAGAGTCTCCAGGTTCTACGAAATTGACGACCGATGCTTCCATCCCGGCACTGCCTGTTCCGGAGATGGGAATGGTCAGAGAATTGGAAGTTCTAAAGACTTGGCGCAGCAGGTCCTGGATCTCATTCATGATTGCCAGGAATTCAGGGTCCAGGTGTCCCACGAGAGGTCGGCTCAAGGCTTCCAGAACTCTTGCTGATACATTGGAGGGGCCGGGGCCCATTAGAAGTCGTTCGGTAGGAAAGTGACTCATTTCAGTTGTCTCCGGTTTTTCATTCGTTCTTGATGGATGATCGAGAAAATAACACTTCGCGCTTCCGGATAACAGAGCCTGTTCCATCCAACCTGCCTTTTTTTGCCAGGTGCTGTCCCTGCAGTTGCGGGTAACCGCTACGGGTGCTCAGCCTTGCGTGACCGATGGCCTTCGAGGTGGGTTTGCCGGATCTTTTGCCAAAAGAGAGGTGTCCACTTTTCAGGGAACCGATAACCGATAACCGATAACCGTTAACCGGTTCGTCGTTCGTCGTTTGGACTGCGGACTTGTTCCCAAAGTTGTATCCTGTGAAACGGGATGTCAATCTATCTCTACTCTTGGAACCGGTGAAAGGAGATTCCACTAATGGAGGTGAAAAATGTCTTGCATCCGACCGACTTTTCGGCTGCTTCAGATCACGCCCTGCCTCACGCTTTGGAGTTTGCCGGGCGGTTCGGTGCCGAACTGACTATTATCCACGTCAGAACGTTCTTCGCAGGCGAAGGTTCGGCTGAGGAGTTCAGCCACTTTGACTCGGATGAGTATGCAGAGTTCTTGGAAAAGGAGCTTCAAAAGACATCCGGGCGCTTGAAAACAGACCGATCAGTCAAAACCGTTTTGAGACACAGCGTCTCGGCCGCTTCAGCGATCCTGGAATTCTCCGAGGAGGACGGTAGCGATTTGATCGTCATGGGAACTCATGGTAGATCGGCTCTGGGTCGCTTCTTTCTCGGAGGTGTTGCAGAAAAAGTAGTCCGGCATTCTTCGGTTCCGGTAATAACGGTTTCTGCGAATCGGGAAGGCTATCGAGACAATCCGAACTACGGCAGAATTCTGGCCACATTTGACTTCTCGGAACACTCAAAAAAAGCGGTCTTGCGGGCACGTGAAATTGCGGAAGTCTATGGAGCCGGACTTCAGATACTCTATGTGGTAGAACAAGCAATCCACCCTGGTTATTACGACGCGTGGAGGGAGCAGGTTGCGTCCGAACTGCCGCAGATCGCCGCGGAAGCCAAGAGATCGGTTACAGCGACTTTCGGTGAAAACGCTCTGGACAATGTCGATATCTTTGTCGAAGTTGGCGGTGGTGACGGAAAGGTTTACCGGGAGATAACAGAATTCGCTCGGCAAAACGGAGTTGATCTGATCGTGATGGGAACCTACGGGCTCTCAGGTGTGGAACACATCTTGTTGGGAAGCACTACTGAGCGTGTGCTGCGCAGCGCCCCCTGTCCGGTCTATGCGTACCACTTATCCGATTGAGGTATTCCTGGTGATCTCGGTGGTTGCCTCATGAATTGCCCCTGCGGGGTGGTGCGCTACGGTGCGCTTTTTTCGGTTTTCTTCTGGCAAGAGATGCAGTACCGGACCATGGGCAGGGCCCTGAGCCGCAGTTCGCCTATGCTCTTGGAGCACCTTTCGCACTTGCCGTAGCTGTCCTGATCCATTTTCTCCAGGGCGCTCAGGATGTCGGCAAGCTCGTTGCGCTCCTGCTCGTTCAGCGCCAACAGGCTGTTCGCCGCCGTCTCCTCCTGCGCGCCTTCGGAAAATTCCGGAGGACGACTCTGATCAAGGTATGCCAGTTCCTCTTCGAGGTTTTCGAGCTGTTCGAGCAACTGATCGCGTCTCTCCATCAGTCGTTCTCTAAATTCTTTCAACACCCGTTTCTTGATCATTTTGACTCCTCCTGAATCCGAAGCCACTCCATGAACCCAAGAGATTATAGTCCGAGAAATTGTTCGGTCAACTGCGGCGTGTGGGAACAGCCAGGTATGCGTCTTTTATCCCAGGCATTCGCGCTTAACAGAACCTGAGGTTCCATTGTTACTGTGAGCCCTGCAACAGACCTTTCCGAAGTCCGTATTTCTTCATCTTGTACCGGAGGGTATCGCGGGTGATGGAGAGGAGTCGCGAGGCTTTGCTCTGGTTGCCCCCTGCACGATTCAAAGCCTGTTGAATGAGGCGCTTCTCAACGTCGTATAGATCGATACCCGCCTCGGGGATATTGAAGGTGCCGCTGCTGGTTGTGAGTCGTCCGTCCGCTCTGAATTCGGAAATGCGAAGCGGAAGAAGGTCCAGCGTCAGAAGACCTTCATCCTGAAGGATCATCGCCCGCTCGACGGCGTTCCTCAACTCCCGTACGTTTCCGGGCCAGTCGTAGGCTTCAAGGGCTGCCCTGGATTCTTCGGTGAATCCCAGAGCCGATTTGGTGAATCGCGCGTTGTAGAAATCAACAAAATGGTCGATCAGCACCGGGATGTCTTCCCGTCGTTCTTTCAAAGGTGCCAGGGTAATCGGAATCACCGAGAGCCGGTAAAAGAGATCCTCACGGAATTCGCCCTTTGCCGCGATCGTCTCGACGTCCTGATTACTGGCACAGATCACGCGCACATCCACTTGGATGTCTTTGATGCCACCAATTCTGCGGAATGTCTGATCCTCGAGGACACGAAGCAGCTTGGCTTGAAGATTGAGTGCCATCTCACTGATTTCATCGAAGAAAATCGAACCTCCGTCCGCCAACTCAAACAGGCCTTTTTTCATGGCCTTGGCGTCTGTGAAGGCGCCACGTTCGTGTCCAAACAGTTCACTCTCCAGAAGGTATTCGGGAATGGCTGCACAGTTGAGAATCATGAAAGGCTGGCGGCTCCGGTTGCTCTCGTAGTGCAGCGCCTTGGCTACAAGTTCCTTTCCGGTTCCACTCGCGCCCTGGACAAGAATCGTGCTGGCTTCACTGACGGCCACTTTCCTCACGAGCTGTTTGACGGATCGAATGTAATCGGACACGCCAATAATGTTGTCAAGAGAATAGCTGCTTCGTTCCTCTTGCTTGGTCCGGTCTACCTGTTCCCTGAGCGTACTGGTCTCAACAGCGTTTTGAAGCGAATGCAGCAAACGGTCGAAGTTGATGGGCTTCTCGAGGTAATCGTATGCGCCGATTTTCAAAGCCTTCACAGCATCTTCAACGGCTCCATATGCCGTGATCATAATGACGGGGACGTTGGGCGACACCTTCTTCATATCGAGAAGCAGTTTCAACCCGCTTCCGTCGGGCAGGCGAACGTCCAGCGTAACCAGGTCGGGCAGATTCTCTCGAAACAGAGCCCTGGCAGTTGCACACGTATCCGCTTCGAATACTTGGTATCCGGCTGATTCGAGTTTCTGCCTGATTGACCATCGAACCAGCTTTTCGTCGTCAACTATAAGAACTGTCTTCATTACGATCTACCTGAATATACGTGCTAAGCCAACTAACAGAGGTTGGAACGGCAACCATCGATCTTATCTGGCGGAAATGTCTTTGCAATTTCGGTGCCTGACCGAAGATCACTTCGTTCCCAGGAAGCATCAGTTCGTCCTTCGGGTGCCACGACCTCACCGCAGAGGCATCAGGACTGTGGGCATCCTTTCCAATTACGCATGAGTTGTCGACTCAGGCAGGGAATCCCCTGAGCCACAAAGATGATCGCGAATCGAAATATCGGGGCATATGGCCCACTTTCGGGCATC
>JAUVSF010000604.1 GCA_030597245.1 Acidobacteriota bacterium | reverse complement strand
TAAACTCAATTTCAACATCTTCGAAACCGGCAGCCAGGAGCTTCGAGCGGTACTCACCCTCTTCCAGGGCCCCGGCCATACATCCAATCCAGAGCTCGATACTTCGCCGAATCTCATTAGGGATCTCCCCGCGGACCACGATGTCTGAAACCGCCAGGCGTCCCCCGGGCTTGAGAACGCGAAAGGCTTCTCTCAGGACCAGGTCCTTATCCGCAGACAGGTTGATTACACAGTTCGAGACAATAACGTCAACTGTACTGTCGGGAAGCGGCATGTCTTCCATCTCCCCTTTCAAGAACTCGACATTGGTTACACCGGTTCTCTTCTGGTTCTCTCGAGCCAGTTCCAGCATCTCATCCGTCATATCCAGGCCATACGCCTTGCCGGTGGGCCCAACCTTTTGAGCGGAGAGAAACACATCAATTCCACCCCCTGATCCCAGATCCAGAACCACCTCACCTTCTCTCAAATTGGCGAGTGCAGTCGGGTTTCCACATCCCAGAGACGCTAAGACAGCTTCCTCAGGCAGGAGCGCCTTCTGCGAATCTTCATAGAGATTCGAAGTAATAGGATTCAAGCGGGCGGCTGATGTTCCGATTCCACAGCAACTGTCTCCCTGAACAACACTCAGTGCAATCTCGCCGTACTTTTCCTTGACCTGATCTTTGATTCCCTGTTCTTCCGACATAATCAATTCCTCTTCGGTTCTAAACAGAATTACTCATCTAGGCACAAAACACACACATTCAACACCTGTTCCCTTGAAGCTGACACAGTTGCTCCGGATCCATCGACAGGATTCCTTCGAGGTTGCGGCTGTCCTCTTGAGCTTCACGTGACCCGGAACAACAGTTCGAAACCCATTCCAGGACCTCCTTGACCTCTTCTGGAACCTCATCGGCAGCGGCTCGATAATAGACCCAGCGGCCCTCCTTCCGGGACTCAACGAGTCCCGCCTGCTTAAGCACGGCCATGTGTTTTGACACAGTTGAAGGGGCCAACCCCAACAGTTCGACGACCTGACACACGCACAGTTCTTTCTGAAGCAGCGCCAGGAGGGCGCGGACCCGGTTCGGGTCGCCCAGTGCCTTCGTAACCGCTGTGAATTCGTCAATCTTACGATTCGCCATATGGCGAAATATAAGATAAAGATTCGATTCTGTCAAGTCTTGGGAAATGATGCCGGACGTGTCGCGCCGTAGCTCGGAGAGCGAAGGCGGATGCCGGTAAGAATGGTCACGTTTTTCGGAGGTGGGTTGTCAAGTCAGAGATGGATGAAGCACGAATTCCGATGCACAGCTCATCTCTTTGCGAACTTGGCGTCTTGGCGTGAGGGATTTGCGACCCTTGCGTTCTTGGCGTGAGGTAAGTACATTTCACGCAAAGCCCGCCAAGCTCGCTAAGGGTTGAAAGGAGTGACAAACTACGTGACCTGCTGAGATATACGGGTTAAGTTTCATCACTGGCTGTTCGCGACGCAGCGGCAGCGTTCAGCTTCACCGCCGGGCCACCACGTCAACGGCCAGCACCTTCGGATTTTGGGTTCGCTCATTTCGGGTGGTTCGGATGATGCAGGCCTCACTGAAGCCCGCATCTCGAAATTCCTTCAAGAAGGCGCCGCCCTCCCTTGCTCCGGCAATTCAGGCAAACCAGTTGGCTTCGTCCCGGGTCTCCTCTTCGGCCAAAGTCTCTCGAAGGATGAGTTCGGCAACAAAGACCGTGCCCTTTAGCTTCATGACTCGAGCCAGTTCGGAAAAGATCGAATCTCGATCAAGGCTGAGGTTGAAGATACCGTTTACAATTGCAACATCTATGGAGGAGTTGTGGAGCGGAAGCCTCTCAACGTCCGCTTTCTTGAAGACAGCGTTCTTGGCTCCCAGTTCATCAGCAGCCTCCTGAGCTTTCTGCAGCATGGCATCACTGAAATCGATTCCAATTACGTGACCTGAGGGTCCTGTCTTACGGGCAGCGACCAATGAGTCGAGGCCTGCCCCACATCCCAAGTCGAGGACTCTTGATCCAGGTGGGATGTCCGCAAAAATCGAAACATTGGAGACACCTGCAAAGGACTCGGTTGAGCTTGCCGGTATCTCAGCCAGGATCGACTCCGGATAGCCGACACTTCTAGCAAAGGCCACACCCACCGGAAACGGGTGCTTGCCTTCAGGCTCTTCAGCTGCGGATGAATACGCCCGCCTGACACCCTCTTTCAAATTGAATTTACTTGACCTGCCAGGCGCATTCACAGCGAGCAAGCTCCCTCGGACAACATTCTACACCCCAGCCCAAAAACCTAGTCCGCCTTTTCGGGATTCGCGTGAAATGAATCTGTCTCACGCCAAGAAGCAAAGATCGCAAAGGGACTGTCCGTTCGTTGTTCGCACTTCGCACTTTCTTTAGGCCCCCAACTCCCAACTCCCAGTCCCCAGTTCCCTTCACTCCCCGATCGGTTCTTCCACAACGGGTGTAATCCTGCAGGTACAGCGCTTGAATCCGTGGAGGAGGAATTTTTGGATAGCCTCCATACTGTCAGCTTCCACCAAATAGTAGATCTCGTGCTCGGCAAAAGCTCCGAACACCGCTCTCAACTTCAGCCCCACGACATTCGGATCGTAGAGCGATTTTGAACCACCCTCATCCTTCGGACAACTCTCGGCAGAGTGGGTTTGCGTGATGTGAAATAGCATCCTTATCTCCTTATTTCAACGACATTCTCAGTTATGACGAACTCGGCTGTTCGGAATCGGCAGCGAGACCAGCTCCTTTCGCACCCTTCCATGGTATCAGCATGGGAACCTCTTCCTGATAACGGCGATAGACTTCACCGTGAACGCTCTCTAGCAATCGCGCCATAAAGGAAGGCAAGTACTCTACCCATTGGGCACCTCTCAGGGTTGCAGGTGAGCTATAGGAATTGACTCTTGTGTAAGATTATGTCCGTCTATTGTTTCATTTGTCAAGCTTTTTGTTATTTGAGGCATTCGCGCTGTAGAGGTTTTCAAATCCGTTGAGATACCCGGTACCAATGACAAGTGACAAATGACAAATGACAAATGCCGGATGCCTGATACCAGATGCTGGATGCCGGTTCCCAGTTTCCAGGGTGTGGTCAAGACATAGGTAACACTTTAGGTTCAGGACATCGGTAACACTTCCTTGATTAGCGATCATTGTGAGT
>JAUVSF010000062.1 GCA_030597245.1 Acidobacteriota bacterium | reverse complement strand
CGATCCCACAGTCAATACACGCCATCCGTTCTGAGAAGAGGATCTCGTCCCCACCCCTGACCGAAGCAACCACCAAGCCGTCGGCAATACGAATCGCTTGACGAACGGAATCCTCGAGCCTGGAGGTGGACTCAGCACTGTTGACAAGTCGATCGACTACGATTTCGACCGTATGATTCTTCCGCCGATCCAGAGCAGGAGCATCCTCAATGTCCACGACCGCGCCATCAACTCTCGCCCGGAGGTAGCCGTCTCGAAGATACTTCTCGAATAGTTTTCTGAACTCGCCCTTCCGCTCTCGAACAACCGGAGCGAAAATAGTGATCCTGCTGCCTTCAGGGAATCGAGAGATTCGTTCGACGATGACTTCGACAGACTGCCGTATAACGCGTCTGTCACAACTCGGACAGTGAGGGACTCCAACAGCGGAGAAAAGAACACGGAGATAATCGTAAATCTCGGTAATGGTTCCAACGGTCGAACGAGGACTCCGAGCTACTGTTTTCTGTTCGATTGAGATCGAGGGAGACAGGCCATCAATCGTATCGACGTCCGGCCTCTCCATCTGCTCGAGAAACTGTCGGGCATAAGTGGAAAGCGACTCTATGTATCGCCGCTGTCCTTCGGCATACAGGGTGTCGAACGCCAGGCTGGACTTCCCGGATCCGCTCAATCCGGTAATTACAGTTATGGCATTGCGGGGAATGCTTAACTCGATATTCTGTAGATTGTGTTCCCGAGCCCCACGGATGACGATATCGCGCATATGCAAAAGGAACAGCTTACAACAGGTTCGGTGTTTACCACCAAGGCACCAGGGACACGCAGAAGTTCGAAGTGCGAAGTGCGAGATTCGAAGGGGCTCTCACTACTTACTTCCTACTGCTTACTCTTCACCCCGATCACCGATAACCGGTTCCCTAGTGCAGGACAACCCTCTTGTCCAACACCTCGCCATCGCGAACGAACTTGATGAGCAGGACTCCATCCCTCGCGGAATCCATAACCACTTTGATATCGCTGGTCGTACCCAACTGGATCTCATTGACCTCGAAGATGACGTCTCCTGCCCGAAACCCCAAACTACTGGCAGCACTACCTTCGACCACCGATTTCACCAGTAAGCCTCTTTCGCTGGGTGATTTGAAGTACTTTGCCAATTGACGGTCCAAGGGTTCGAACAGAAAGCAGAACCCGGCCGGTGAAGGGGCACGCACCTGGTAAAACTTCAACTCCCTCTTTTCCCGCGTTCCTTCCTCTGGCGACCAGACTTTTGGTATCTCAAGAGCCCAGTAGATCTGCGGCTTCTCGTAGGCAGGGTGCTCCACGAGCGCCGAGGTAAGGCTCAGCGACTTACCATCGCGCAGAACACTGAACTCAACTTCGGCTTCAGGACCGGCCCATCGGATGGTTCTGACAAGGTCCATCTGGGATCCGATTGTTGCTCCGTTCACCTTGAGGATGTAGTCGCCCACCTTCAGGCCACTTCTTTCGGCCGGACTCCTGCCGACAACTCCCTCAATCCGAACCTTACCAGTTTCTTCAGGGTCCATTGAAATCCCGAGCCATCCAGCCTGAATAGACCCACCCCGATCGACGACCTGCTTTACAGAGTCGCGAAGAACGCCCACCGGAATGATGTTAAAAGCACCAATTCGCCGGCTAAATCCGGCCTGTTTGGCCTGGCTCACCAGGCCCAGCAACCGACCTTTGCCATCTAATGCGATGCTTCCGGCTCTTGCAAATTGTCTCGATGCGCAATCGCAGAGACGCCCTTTGATGTTCTTCTCAGGAAGCGTGGTTCTCTCCGTCCATCTGAGAATCTCGAGGGAGGTACAGCCCCACTCGCCGCCGATTCGCGAGGCCAACTCGATTTCCTTTTTTCTGTCAGCCCAGGTTCCGAATGGGATCTCCCGGCTCTTGGCGCCCTTCGATTTAAAGACTCCTACGTAGACCCTTTCATCCACACCAACCAGTTCCGCCGGGTAGGTTCGCCCCGGTGAGAACTCAACCGAAAATTTGGAGTTGGGACTTTCCAGCTGGGACCAGTAGCCCCCGACAAAAGACACGATATAGCCATGCGTGTCCACAACTACGCCATCAAACTCACTAATCTCGACGATGGTTGACTGGGAGATGATCTTGTCGCCATGCATGAGGCCAGAGTAGTGGTGTCTCATCACTACTTTGGCAAGGGATCGATCCCTGAGGTCCGTTCCTTCCGCCCCGGCCATACCGACCGGCGAAGAAGAAGACAGGATTACCCCGAGGAACAGCCCATAGACAAGACTGTTTCTCCTACAATGACTAGTGGCTGACATCGGCGATGTGATAATCCTCGCTAACCTCGGTGCGGCGAATCTCTATCACAGAAGGTAAACGCAAAATCAAGGTGTTCCCGGGGGTTTCTTCCACCACGACCTCTACGAACTCAGCTTCTGCTGAAGGCCGTATCTCGAACCGGTCAGACTCGAATTGCAGATCCTGTGCCGCAATGAACAAGCCCCGATCTTCTTCAATCCCTGTTTCGTCTTCCCAGGAATAGACAATTCCAACCGTAACCATCAGCAGGGTAGCGCAGACTGCCACCAACCTGAAAGAAGGGAATCGGGAGGGCTTTTCTCGGGCGAGTCGATTTAATGTCTCAGACTCAAATTCGGACGGAACTCTATGCTTCCCTGAGCTGGACTGGACCAGGTATTTCAGCTCCACGAGATCTTCACAACAAGATCTGCAGTCGGAACATTCATCCAAATGAGCAGCAACTGACTCGTCAAATCTGCTTAACAGATCTTCTGTCAGTTTCTTCAAAACACTTTCGCAGCTCATAGAACTCCTGCCAATTTCTCCCGAAGCAACATCTTCGCACGATGAATCCTGGACTTGACTGTACCCAACGAAATATTCAATACCCGACTAGTCTCCGCGTAGGAGAGGCCCTGAACTTCTTTAAGAACAAAGGCCAGTTTGTACTTCTCGGACAACGAGCCGATGGCTACTTCCAGACGATCCGCCTTCTCTTTCTGATCAAGCTTTTTCTCAGGACAATGTCGGCAATCCGGCAATGGCACAGATGGCTCACCCGACTGAAAGAGATCCATAACGTTGTAAAAGAAGAATCTTCCCTTACGTTCGCGCCTTCGCAGTTCATCGATCGCCAAATTCGTGGCTATCCGATAAAGCCAGGTCGAAAACTGATACTTCCCCTGATATCGATGAGCGTTCTTAAAGACACGGATAAAGGCATCCTGGCAGAGATCGAGAGACCGATCATAATCGTGGGTGATCCCGTTAATGTAATTGACCAGCTTGTTCTGGTAACGTTGGACCAGGACTTCGAACGCCACTTCGTTGCCTTCCAGGTAGGCAGCTACAAGTGCGTTATCCCCAAGACTCAAGACTTGTTGTGCTACGACTGAGTTCTGCATTTCTCTTGTCACTTAAGACGAAAATCTCAGACGTTAGTTCCTAAAAAGGAGGCTACTATTTGGCCTCGTACCAGGAAGGTCCCACCGAGAGATCCACCTTCAGCGGAACCCGTAACTCCGCGACGCCCTCCATTTCGTCTTCCACAAGCCGGCTTAAACGTTCGATTTCCTCGTCGTAAACTTCGAACACCAGTTCATCATGAACCTGCATCGTCAGCTTACTGGAGAAGCTCTCTACATCCATTCTCTCATCGATGGCAACCATCGCCATCTTCATGAGATCGGCGGCCGTCCCTTGTATGGGTGCGTTGATGGCCGTCCGCCGGGCAAACTCTCTCTGGTTCCTGTTACGGCTCTTGATATCAGGAATCTGGCGTATCCGACCGAAAAGCGTCTTAACGTATCCGTTTTGTTCGGCTTCTTCAAGAGTCACTTCCGACCACGTCCTGACACCGTGATATCTCTCGAAATACCCGTCAATATAGACTTGGGCTTCAGAACGACTGATCTTAAGACTCTTGGCCAGACCAAAAGCGCTTAACCCATATATAATACCAAAATTAATGACTTTGGCCCTCCTCCGCATCTCCGACGGATCCAAATCAACAAGGGCTCCAAAAACCTCTCTGGCCGTCCTCTCGTGAATATCCTCGCCTCGATTGAATGCTTCAATCAGGACGGGGTCCTCGGACAGATGGGCCATCACTCTGAGTTCGATCTGAGAGTAGTCGGCGGACATGATCGAAAAGCCGGGCCTGGGCACAAAAGCCTTGCGAATCCGGCGTCCGACTTTGCTCCGGATAGGAATATTCTGAAGATTCGGATTGCTGGAAGACAGCCTCCCCGTCGCAGCAACCATCTGGTTGTATGAGCTATGGATCCGACCAGTCCGTTGATTCACCAGTTTTGGGAGCGCATCCAGGTACGTGTTTCGGAGTTTTGAGAGTTCCCGATAATCCAGGATGAGACGCGCAATCTCGTGATTCTCAGAGAGTTTCTCCAAGACTTCGACTCCGGTCGAGAAGTGCCCCGCCTTTCCTTTCTTCTGACGCACCGGGAAACCCAACTTCTCAAACAGAATGTATGCAAGCTGCTTGGGGGAGTTCAGGTTGAAGTCCTCTCCGGCAAGATCACGAATCTTTTCAGTCAGTCTCTCGATCTCTCCCAGGAACTCACCTGACATCTGCTCCAGCAGGTCAACGTCTACCCGGACGCCCTCACGTTCCATGTCGGCTAAAACCTTCACCAGCGGAACCTCAACACTGCCCAGAAGGCTCATTAAACCCTGCGTCTCCAACAGGGACAACTGCACCTGACAGATCTTCAGAATGATGAGCGCCTTTTCACACAGTTGCTGCGGTCTTTCATCACCAACCAGCAGCATTTCGGAAGCGTCGGCACCGAGTTCATACCCGAGTTGCTCAAGAGCGACACTCCGAAGCGAAAAATCCTTCTTGTCTGGATCCAGAAGATAGGCTGCAAGCATGGTGTCACGGACACTCCCCCCCAGCTCCCATCCAGCGTTCGCGGCACAGAAATAAAATAGTTTCAGGTCATGAAATATCCATTCGGCCTGGCTGGAAAAAAAGTCCTTCACCGGATCAGGGTGCTTACTCAGAAGCTCAGAGGAAATGAACCAAGCTTCCGGGGGATCGAAACACACGGCCACACCCAAAGGCTCTGATTCGATCGCCTCAGTCCCCTCAATCCACAATGAGACACCAACCGCTTTCCCATCTATCTTTCTCGAGAGTTGCTTGAGTTGATGGCTGCCGGCGACCTTCCTCACTTCGATACGCGTTTCATCCTGCTCGGTCTCGGTTTCCTCGGGAAGGGTTTTCAGGAGGCTCGTAAACCTCATCTCAGTGAACAGTCGACGGACCTCCGGGATTTCAGGTTCCTCGACCCGAAGACCCTGCAAATCCAGTGGCAAGGGGAGTTCTCTGTAAATCTTCAGAAGCTCTCGACTCCTCAGGATGAGATCCTCATTATTCTGAAGGCTCGCGCGGTAGCTCTTCCTCGGTACGTCGTCGCGGTGAGCCAGCAAATTCTCCAAGGTCCCGAATTCCGAGATCAGACTCCGCGCACCCTTGGCTCCAATCCCCGGCGCCCCGGGGATATTGTCGGAACTGTCCCCCACAAGGCTCAAGACATCCACAATCTGGTCGGGTCTAACACCCCACTTCCTCTCGACTTCCGCCGGATCGAACCGGGTCATGTCTCGAGTGTCCAGGACCACTACCTGTTCGTTAACCAGCTGAAGCATGTCTTTGTCGATCGTGACAATCACCACCTCCAGGTCCCGCTCGATTGCCTGTTGAGTAAGCGTTCCAATGACGTCGTCTGCTTCATACCCCTCATACGTAATGACTGGGACTCGAAATACTTCGCAGACTTTCCTGATGTGGGGCAACTGCGCCACCAGGTCTTCCGGCATTTTGGGGCGTGTGGCCTTGTATTCCTCAAACTGTTCGTGTCGAACCGTGCGGCCCTCGAGGTCAAAGGCGACGCCGAGGTAATCAGGTTCTTCATCTGCGATGAGCTTGCGCAGCATCACGGTGAAACCGTAAATGGCGTTCGTTGGTAAGCCGTCCTGGTTGGTGAGACCACGAATGGCGTAATAGGCGCGGTAGATGTGTGACATTCCATCTACCAGGAAGAGTCTGGCCACGCGGGAAGTGTAACACGGCCCCAAGGAAGGACGAATGTCAAATGACAAATGTCAAATGACGAACCGGTGATCGGTTATCGGTTATCGGTTATCGGGAATCGGAAATCGGATTCCTTGGCGCCCCTTCGTGTCCTTGGTGTAAGGCCCCCGATCACCGATTACGATTACGATTACGAGCACGAGCACGAGCACGAATGAAGATACCGGGTCTCTTTGCCCCAAGACTCAAGACTCAAGACCCAAGACCCAAGACTCAAGACACCCCTAAAGAGCAACGTCCCCATCGAGGAGTTTCTTGAGATAGTCCCCATACCTGCTACGGGAAAGCTTGCCGGCGCGCTCCGAAAGCTGTGTTCGGGAGAGGTACCCAAGACTGAAAGCGATCTCTTCCAAACAGGCCACCATGAGCCCCTGCCTCTGCTCAAGCGTCTGTATGAAGTTCGAGGCCTGCAAAAGAGCCTCGGGCGTTCCCGTATCGAGCCAGGCAATGCCCCGTCCCAGCTTTTCCACATGTAACGCATCACTCTCGAGATAGGACCGGTTGACATCTGTTATTTCGAGCTCGCCTCGAGCCGAAGGTTTCAAGGATGCGGCAATGTCCAAAACTCGATTATCATAGAAATAGAGGCCCGTCACAGCGAAGTTGGAACGAGGGTTCTGAGGCTTTTCCTCGAGGCGGACTGCCCGACCATTTTCGTCAAAATCAACAACCCCATAACGTTCGGGATCGCTGACCGGATAAGCAAACACCGTGGCCCCTTCCTTCCTTTCTACGGCCCTTTTCAGACAACCGGTCAGGCCGTGGCCATACAGCAGGTTGTCACCGAGAATTAGGGCCACCCTGTCATCTCCGACAAAATCCCTTCCAACCAAAAACGCTTGGGCGATCCCCTCGGGACGAGGCTGAACGGCAAACTCCAACCTCAGCCCAAAGCCTTCACCACCCCCAAGTAGATGCCGGAATGCCTCCTGATCCTTCGGTGTCGTTATGATCAGGATGTCTCGTATGCCCGCCAACAGGAGGACCGACAGCGGATAGTAAATCATCGGCTTGTCATAGACAGGAATCAGCTGCTTGCTCACGGCTTGAGTGAGAGGATAGAGCCGGGTCCCTGAACCCCCGGCCAATACAATGCCCTTCATCAGTAACCCCTTTCAGATCCAACTCTGTCTTGCCAACTGCTCGACTGGCCTGGCTAGAGAAGTCTTTCAGCCATCTACCAAGCCGAGCCGTTCCCGCCGATATTCTGTGGAGACCTGCTCGCACCAACCCTGGTGATCAAGATACCAGCCGATCGTCTTCCTCATTCCCTCCTCCAGAGTGAGCGATGGGCGCCAACTCAGCTCGCATTCCACCTTGGTTGGATCGATCGCATAGCGCCTGTCGTGGCCAGGCCGATCCTCAACGTAGGTCTTCAACTGCGCGTACTCCTTCATTCCTCCTTTGGCCATAGAGGGATTCCTGGCAGCCGGGAAGTACTCCTCAACAACCGAGCAAACCAGGTCCACAATCTCCAAATTCCGGCGTTCGCACCGCCCACCCAGGTTGTAGCTTTCTCCGACCCGCCCTCGTTCCAAAACCGTCAAGAGACCCAGACAGTGGTCCTCAACGAAGAGCCAATCCCTAACATTGCCCCCGTCGCCATAGATCGGCAGAGGCTTTCCATCCAGGCAATTCAGGATAATTAGTGGGATCAGCTTCTCTGGAAACTGGTAAGGACCATAATTATTTGAGCAGTTCGTGACGATTGTCGGCAAACCATAGGTTTTGTGATAGGCACGCGCGAAATGATCTGCAGCTGCTTTTGAGGCCGAGTAAGGTGAATTGGGCGCCATGGGGGTGAGTTCAGTAAAAGCCCCGGATTCGCCCAGGCTTCCATACACTTCATCCGTGGAGATTTGAAGAAACCTGAAAGAGTCCTTTTCCATGGACGGAAGATCGCTCCAGTAGTTCCTCGCTGATTCCAACACGACCCAGGCGCCTACTACGTTCGTCTCTATGAAAGCTGCAGGTCCTTCGATGGAACGGTCAACATGGGATTCCGCCGCGAAATTCACGACAGCGGAAGGTCTGAATTCCCGGATCACCTTTCTCACCAGCTCAGCATCGGCAATATCCCCCTTGACAAAGTGAAAGCGCGAATCCGCTGCTACGTCCTCCAGGTTTGCCAAACTGCCGGCATACGTCAACTTGTCCAGAACAACAATGCGCGCCCCTGTTTCAGCCAGCGCCACCCGGACGAAATTGCATCCAATGAAACCAGCCCCGCCGGTGACCAGTAAAGTTGCTTCCAAGAAGACTCCTTAGAGAGTAAAAGTATGCGTCTTCAAATCCGGACCCTCCGGGAGAATCAGCCAAGCAGAGTATAAGTCATACCAACCGTCATCTGCAGCAGAGCAACAAGAAAGGATGGGACCTTCCAAGCTCGAAGTTCGAAGCTCGAGGTCCATTTCACGCAAAGTCCGCAAGGTTCGCTAAGGGTTAAAGGAATAGAAGACAAATCCGTGCTGAGACAGCCAAACTTCCCTTTGCGCTCTCTGCGTTCTTTGCGTGAAACACCTTAGCGTCTTAGCGTGAGACTATTCTCGATCTGCGGTTTCCGGTTCCCGGATTTCGAGCTTCGAGCTAGACCACTGCAGTTTTGGGCAACAGCCCCTTGATGGACCGCAACCCAAAATCGATATCCAATCGACAGGCTCAGAAAGTCATGCCAGAATTAACAGCTTCATGGGTTCAAAGGTTCTCCCGAGAATCAACGCAATCTGGAGAGTGCCACTCATCATTCTCGTGACGGGGATTCTTTCATCGATCAGTGTCTTCTTCTCGCTTGTAGACGGGACGGGGCGCTTGCAACACCGGTGCGCGCACATCTGGGCCAGTTTCATCTTCTGGGTTTCACGGGTTGGAATCGCGGTCGAGGGAATCGAGAACATTGACCCGGAACGAGGCTATGTGTTCGTCGCCAACCACCTTAGCATGTTTGACCACTGGGCCTTTCTTTACTGCCTACCGCTGCAGTTTCGGTTCGTCGCCAAGTCATCACTCTTCAAAATCCCTTTTCTGGGCTGGCACTTGAGGCGATCCGGCAACATCCAGGTCCACTTCGACAACGCACGAAAAACGATAAGGAACTACCGTAAAGTCACGGAAAAAGTAGCATCCGGCCTTTCTCTGGTCATTTATCCTGAAGGTATGCGCACCTATGACGGCGTAACAGTAGAGTTCAAGCGGGGGGCCTTTCTTCTGCCCAAAGAAGCGCAAGCACCGATCGTTCCGGTCACGCTGATTGGCGCCCACAGAAGGCTGAAAAGAGGTTCCATGGTTATCTATCCCGGGAAGATCCGTATGATCATCCACAAGCCGATAGAGTACGAGACGTTTCAGGATTGGAAGCTTCGGGAGTTAGCCGACAAAGTCAGACGAATTATTCTGGAGAGGTATGAGCTGTGAACCATCTCAAGGAAAAGATCGAACGGATGCAGGAAGGGCTGAGAAACGCAGGAGGACCAGGGTGGCTATTCTACGATTTTAGAGGAAGCGCTCCGATCGCATATAGATTCCTGGGCCTCGATACACATGGCCATTTCACCCGCCGCTGGTTCTATCTGATTCCAGCTCACGGGACACCCCGCAAACTGGTTCACCGCATCGAATCACACAAACTCGATCTTCTTCCAGGTGAAACAACTCAGTACGTTGCCTGGGAAGAACTCCAGGAAAGCTTGAAGAGAATGCTGGAAGGCATAAGTTCAGTGGCCATGCAGTACTCCCCCGGCAACGCTATTCCATATGTCTCTTTGGTCGATGCTGGAACCGCAGAACTGATCCAGGGTCTCGGCTTGAAACTCGAGTCATCGGCGGACCTGATTCAGCTTTTTGAATGTGTCTGGAACGACGAGGAAATCACCGATCACCGGGAAGCGGCGGCCAAGATCACGAAGATCGTTCGAGAGGCTTTCGAGTACACCGCAGCCCGAATCGTTGAAGTCGGAAGCAGCAGCGAACTAGAAGTTCAGAACTTTATTATGCAGCGCTTTGACGAGGAAGGGTTGGAAACCGACTTCCCACCCATTGCGGCCGTCAATGAACACAGCGGGGACCCTCATTACTCACCCACCGAAGAGTCCTTCTCTGAGATCCGGAAAGGAGACTTCCTACTCATCGATCTATGGGCGCGTGTAAAAGATAGAGACTCAGTTTTTGCAGACATCACATGGACCGCTTTCTTTGGTGACGCCGTCCCGGAGAAGGTCAAAGAAGCCTTCAAGGTAATCAGCGCCGCCAGAGATACCGGGGTCGAGTTCATTCGAGACAAGGTGGCCCTGGGCAAGATGCCGCTTGGACACGAGGTTGACGACGCTGTGAGGGCCGTTATCCAGAAGGCAGGATTTGGACAGTTCATCCTGCATCGAACCGGGCATAATCTGGCTCGAACAATTCATGGGAATGGCGTCAATTTCGACAATCTCGAAACCCATGACACCCGCCGCGTGATCCCTGGGATTACGTGCACGATCGAACCTGGAGTCTACCAATCGGACTTTGGGCTGAGGAGTGAGATCAACATCTATATGACTTCGACCGGAGTGGAAGTGACCACTCCGCCGCAGGAAGCAGTGCTGTTGTTTGAATGCTAATGCGTCCTGAGGCTTGAGTCCTGGGTCTTGGGGCCGAAGAAAGTGCGAACGACGAACCGGTAATCGGGGATTAACCACGAAGTCACGAATGCACGAGAAGAGTGATTGCTTTGTGTTTTAGTGATTTGGTGGTTAGACCCAATTCTCGGTTCCGCCCGTTCGTCGTTCGCACTTCGTACTTCCTTCGGCCCCAAGACTCAAGACTCAGGACTCAAGCCCCTGATCACCGATTACCGGTTCCCACCGGCTAAAGTCATCCGAACCATGCCTATAGCTATCGCAAGTTTTCTCCGGTCTCCGCCCGCTCCAATCGAAGCAGGTCGAACTGCGTCCGGAAACTCAAGATCGAGCACCACCTCCCGGGCATTCAATATGTTCTTGGGAATCACTACAGAGAAGAGGTACGGCTTCTTCTCGTTGGTCTCCCATTCGATCAACTCTGTGCCATTCGCGGAGACTCGGACCCTTTGCCGGGTGTGTTTTCCGGGATAGATGCATGGGATGAACTTCATTTCCAGCCGAATGTCTTCTCGGGGCGGTTCGACGAGGAACCGAAGACTCGCCCGATCTCCATTGTTCCAGGTCACTCGCCTGTGAGGACCGCTCCAACCCTTGCCCCTGTATGGCCCAGAGTTCCCTTCAATGCCAAAGCGAACCTCATCCCCCCAGGCGTACACGGGGCGATCGTTGAGCACACGTCTCACCGGCCCCTTGGCCCACGAGGCGCTTTCAAAAATGCTACCTTCAACCGTGTAAGTTGTCACACGCGGTTCCCCTCCAGCGGTGGTATAGACGAAGAACTCCCTGACCCTTGATTCGCTCTCATCCAGGCTGAAGACAGATTCTCCGCGCAGGTCATGGCGGATGCCTAGCAGTGCCAGCACCGTTGCCGGAATATCTGCGACGCTGGATTGGGCCTCAGAGACTCTGAGAGGACCGGTGCTTCGAGGCGGCTTCAGAGCCAGCAGGGTCGGGACACGCATCAATTCCAGGGCAACTTCCTTCCCGTCAACTACAGGCGGAAAACTACTCCCATGATCTCCGTGTATGACAATGAGTGAAGAATCGTAAAGGCCAAGGTCCCGCAACTTAACCAGAAAATTCAGCATCAGGCGCATCATGGACCTGGCCTCGATCTTGTAGTTCGCTCGACTGTTCGGCAGCACCCGCCCGGCATAATCCCCTCCTGGTGTTGTTACGTACGGAGGATGCGGCGGAAGTAAATGGACGAAATGATAGGCCGGCACCTTCAGAGTTCCTCTGATCCCTTCTGTATAGTCTTGAAAGAACAACTTCTGTCCGAAAGAGGACCTGCCGGCATGGTCGATAACGCTCCCTATGATCCAGTTGTTGTCGTTGTACACGATCCCCTTGAGAAAATGAGGAGCCTGCCGAAACAGCGAGTAATCCAGAAGACGCCCCGATTCGTGCTTCGCCATCGCAAGCCCTGACTCCCCATACAGGCCAGGGATGGTGTAGTAATGCGTGTACCGCCCCCCCTCCATATCCATCATGGGCACCAGATTCACCACATAGCCGACCTCATAAAGAATGTTCTGGAAACCCCGGTTCGAAATCGACCGCTTGTAGTAACTCTCAGGGGATAAACTGCCATCGAAGACCTCTCCCGAAAACACTGCGGGAAGCGAAAAAGAGGTGAACTGGGAAACTGCCATATTGTCTACAAAGCACCAGAAACCGTCGAGTTCATCCTCTAAAGAATCTTCCTCCACAATCTCAGTAAAGATGTCGGTCTGAAAACCATCAAAGAGAATGTGTACGACGTTGCGAGATACCGAGTAGTCGAGGATTCCTTCTGGGATTGTGGGTCTCGGGCCTTCTCGCGCCCACAATTTGTCGCCCACCGGAAGTGCCTCGACTAACGCGTAGACAGCTTGCATCCCTATCAACAGGAGGCTTATGAACGCTGCGTGCCGGGCGACCGCCCGGGAATAACGCCATGCACCAGCAAGCACAACCGCCCACAGAGCCAAATCGACCCAGCCCCATAGACTGAACGGTTCCAGGTCAAGTCCCCTGGCATCGAAGACTCCATAATCCCCGACTAGGACGCTTCCCTGGATCCAAGTGAGAACTCCGAGCGCCAAAACCACCGAGGCGATCCGCGTATACTTCGCTTCAGAAAGGAAGAGAGCCGCCACAACTCCGGAAGCCAGGAAGACGGAAAGGGCAATGATGATAGGTCCCGACAAACTGAGGAAATCGTGGTCGAATTCGGAGACATTACCCACGTAGACTGCCAATGTCCCGAAAAGAAACAAATTGGCACCAAGCAACAGAATCGGAGGCACAACCACTTTCAACCGCTCTCTGTAGCTCGAAGTGTCCATCATTCTGCTAGCCCCGATCACCCACCGTTCCCAGTTGCTTTAGATTCTAGCTCATAACCGGTGTTGCCGGCCTGAAGAACGGGGCCCGCGGGTTGAGTTGAATACCGATAGCGTGTGATATTAAAGTGCAGATGATTAAATCAATCGTATCGTTTCTGCTTGTCCTTCAAGCCTCAGTCTCATGGGCACTTCCTGCGAACTTGGCGGGTACCACGGTGATTATCGTTCGCCATGCTGAAAAGGTTGACAGCAGCGAAGATCCTGACCTGAGTGAAGCTGGAAAGGCGAGAGCGGATTTGCTCTCAAAGCTGTTGGCTGATTCTGACGTGGCTGCACTGTTTGCTTCCCAATTCAAAAGAACTCAACAGACACTCGAGCCCCTGACCAAGATACTAAATCTAGAAGTCCAGACAGTTGATGCCTCCATGACCGGTGAACTGGTCCGACAGATTTCGACCCACTTTCCGGGAAAGACCGTGGTTGTTGCCAGCCACAGTGACCGCGTTACCGAAATCATTGAAGCTCTTGGTGGACGGTCAGTTGGATATCTGGCTGAATCGGAATATGACAACCTTTTCGTCGTAACCCTGTTGGATAATTCAACTGCGGATGTGCTACGTCTCAAGTACTAACTCTCACCGAAAGAGTGGTATCTTCTGATGTCCAGGGGTGGTAACAGCTAGTTGGGGAAACGAGCGATAGCAGAACAGCAGAAGAATGATCCCAGGTGGATGGCCCTCTTATCGTTGGCTGTCCTGTCGGTTTATGCATATGTTTTTCTGGAGTGGCTCTTCTTCGCCACCAAACCTTCCTTCCTGTCGTCCATGGGAATCTGGGATCGAGTGGCGGTCCTTATCATCGCCCCACTGGCACCGGCTCTGCTCAGTCTGAGTTTCGTCATCCTGCTTCGGATACCCGGTCTGCTCTTCAGAGGACAGCCGTCCAACCGGTTGCCGGCTCGAATCACGGCACTCATTCCAACCGTTGTCATCGCCCTGGCTCTATTCCTTCTGATCGACAATTTCACCTACACCGTATTTGGCTTTGGAGTGGGAACCTCGTCGGAAGATCAGTCATGGATCTACCTTCTGAGAGCACTATTACTGCTGATTCTCTCTTGGATATGGGTAGAAAAACGACTCATCCGGGTCAGTTCTTCAAAGGCTAAAGCCCGGGGTATACTGTGTCTTCTGCTGATCCTAGTTTCTTTCCTCGCTGCTGCCTGGCGCTATGCTCCGGGGCTCCCCGAATCAGTCGGGAATCAGGCAGCCCGTACCCGTGGCAGACCGGATATTCTTCTACTTGGGAGCGATGGCCTGAACGCGGCACATCTGAGCCTCTACGGCTATGCGCGTGACACCACTCCTTTTCTGAAAGAGCTGGCCCAAGACGCCCTTGTATGTGAGAACGCCTTTTCGAATTCGGCCCATACCGGCGCCTCAATTGCTTCAATGCTGACGGGAAGACTGCCCGTCAGTACCCGGCTGGTGTATCCGCCGGACATCCTGCGTGGCAAGGATGTGTACCGCCATCTCCCTGCCGTCCTGAGAAGCCTGGGCTATCGCAACGCAGACATCAGCATTCGCTACTACGCCGACGCCCCGGACATGAACATGCGGAACTCCTTCGACTACGCCAATTCCCGTCGATTTGAATTGGAATTTCTGAAAGGCGGAGCAAGCAACCTAGTCGGACAAGAGGTCGCCTATTTTGGTGAATTGATGGTACAGCGCGTAAAGGACAGATTCAGTCATCTCAGGGGCCTGACGCGCATGGGCGATGCTTTCTCCGAAGTGGCTGGAACGGAATCGAAAATGGCTCGAGCTGATTCTGAACGACTCGAGGAACTGTTCAGCTTCATTGACGAATCGCCTGAACCCTATTTCGTACACCTCCATTTGATGGGCACGCACGAGCCCTACAGACCGAGCAAAAGGGTTTTTTCAAACGAGCAATCGACCCCACACTCGATGGACGCCTACGATGACACAATCCTAGAGTTCGATTATCGAGCAAAACGGATCGTCGAGTTTCTGAAGGACAGAAACCGTTTCGCAAACACCCTTATCATCGTCAATTCGGATCATGGCGTGAGCTTCAGAACCGACGTACGGCTTCCGCTTTTCTTCCGTTTCCCTGATGGTACTCATACCGGGAGAGTAGCGACAAACACTCAGAATCT
>JAUVSF010000313.1 GCA_030597245.1 Acidobacteriota bacterium | reverse complement strand
AGATGCCGTCAACATCGGATACAGAGATCAACCGATCTGCTCGAAGTGAAAGGGCAAGCTCCGATGCCAGCGTGTCGGCGTTGATGTTCATGATTTGGCCTTCTGAGTCAGCACAGAGACAGTTGATGACCGGAAAATAGTTGTAGCCCCAAAGAACCTCAATTAGCTCCGGATTGACCCTGTCGATCTCTCCCACAAGTCCGAAATCCACTGTCTCGATTCTGGTTGTAGTACCAATTTGCACAGGAATTGGGGGTCTTCGGTGACATCGTGTAAGCCCTCCATCGAAGGCGGACATACCGAGTGCCTTAAGGCCGTACGAACAGAGCCTGGCAGTCAGATCACGGTTAATGGTACTGAAGACAATCTTGGCAGCCTCGAGTGTGGCTGCGTCGGTAATCCGACGCCCCTGGTACTGCGCGACCGGAATACCGGCTGTTTTGCAGTGCCGAGACAGTTGTTGTCCACCGCCGTGAACCACGAGCATTTGAATGCCCTGGCGCGCCAGTCGCACAATCTCCTGGCAAACTGATTCCATCGATTCTTTTTCACCCAGCGTTTTGCCGCTCAGTTTGACGATTATTCTCATAGTTTTCTCAGTACTTGAATGAATTGGTCGGCATTCTCATGACTCAGTGTGAGTGGGGGCATCAATCGGAGGATGTCAGGATTGTTAGAAGTGCCGGCAAGGATTCGGTTTTCGATCAGATGTTTCTGGACTTCCTTGGCAGTGTAATCCTTGAAACTGATGCCGACCAGGAGGCCTCGACCGCGCACCTCCTTCACGCCGCTGAGCTCCCGTAACTTTCTTTTCAAGTAGGATCCGATTACCGCAGCATTGGACACGAGGTCTTCTTCCTCAAGAATCTCAAGCGTTGCATGGATGGCAGCACACGCAACAGGGTTACCGCCAAATGTTGAGCCCAAGTCACCCTTTTTCACCTGGTACGCAATGCTCTCTGAAACAAGTAGCACGGCAGCTGGATATCCCGACGCGATCCCCTTCGCCAGGCTGGTCAGGTCCGGAGAGATACCAAGTTGTTGTGAAAAGAGAAATGATCCGGTTCTTCCCACCCCGGTCTGGATCTCATCAAAGATTAAGATGGCGCCGTTGGCGCGGCAAGCATGCTCAATCTCCTTGAGCGTTTCAAAACAGATTTCCTCTACCCCGCTCATACTTTGAATTGGCTCGATAAGGACTGCGGCAGTTTCTTCGTTCACAGCCCGGGCGACTTCCTCGACCGGCAGTATCGTGTGATGCGGGACGGGCGTGTTGAGGTAGGCTCGATACTTCTCAATTCCGGTGGCTGAAAGACTGCCGTAGGTACGTCCATGAAAAGCGTTTTGGGTTGAAATAACCGTCGGCTTTCCGGTCAGAGCCCGGGCCAGCTTGATGGCATTCTCATTTACCTCGGCGCCTGAATTGGCCAGGAAAGCCTGATATTGAGCAGGTTCACAGAATTGAGCAAGCTTTTCCAACGCTCGGCCTCGGACGCTGTTGTAGGTTGCATTCGAGTAGAAAATCAGCTGAGCGACTTGCTGCTGGATTGCCTTGACAACCTTCGGGTGGCAGTGACCAGTCGAAGCAACGCAGTGTCCCCCATAAAGATCGAGGTATTCCGTTCCATTTTCGTCATATACTGAACGGCCTTGACCTTTCTCGACCGAAAGAGGCAGCTTGGCATAGGTATCGAGCTGGAAACGGTCTTCTAAATATCTCAAATCTGTCACCTCGATCTGCACCCATTCCCCCGTCGTGATCTTCGGTAAAAAGCTGTTTGTTCCATACAATCCCTATGGGAACGCCGGCACCCTCTGTAACCCCATAGTCTCCTCGAGGCCACAGGACACATTCATGTTCTGGACGGCCTGTCCGGCCGCTCCTTTCTGAAGGTTGTCCAGCGTTGACCAGACAATCAAGTGGCCCCCATCGGTTGCGGATCCAAGGTCCACCAGGTTGGAGTGCTGGACAGAACTGACATCCGGGCAGGTTTCAACCCACCGAATAAAGGGCTCAGTGCTGTAGTAATCGGCATAGAGGTCCCGGACCTCCTGAGCCGTTCGACTTGATGAGAGCCGCATATAGTGACTTGCAAAAATCCCTCTCACCATAGGTGCTGAATAGGCCTGGAAGATAAGTTCATTGTTTGTGCAGGAAAGCACCTGCTTGATTTCGGGCAGATGTTGATGTCGAAACGGCTTGTACGGGAAGAGGCTCTGACTCCGCCGAGGATGGTGGGTTGTGGGGGACGGTTTCCGCCCTGAACCGGATGACCCGGTCTTGGCGTCAATGAAAACCGGACCTTCGATCCACTGCTCTCGGCAGAGCGGATAAAGTGCTATCAGGGTGGCTGTTGCAAAACAACCCGGATGCGCGATTCTGTTCGCTCCCGCGATGCTGCTGCGATTGATCGCGGGCAGCCCATAGACAAATTTAGCCTGCAGGTCGATTGCTTCCATGGGAAACCCATAGAACTCGCTGAACACCTGAGCGTCGCGAATTCGGAAATCTCCGCTCAAGTCAATCACGAGAAGATCGCTTCTCAAACCCGGTGCGATCTTCATCGCTTTGCCATGGGGAAGGGCCAGAAAGAGAACGTCAACGTCGGTCTCGACGAGCTCCTCTAAAGAGCAGAATGGCTGCTCAATAAGACCTTGAAGGTGAGAGTGGGCGTTACCGATCTGTTCCCCGCTGTAAGTCTCGGAGGAGATGCATGAAACTTGCACTCCCGGATGTTGAAGCAAAGTGTGAATCAGCTCCGCTCCCGTGTAGCCGGAGCCACCCGCGATGCCAACCTTTAGCATGACTGAAGACTCTTTTGAACGAAGCTGCAGAGCTTACCAGGGCTGTCGAACGGGTTTGCAGCAGGCACAGACCAGTTTCTCTCGATGTAGTCGACACCCTCTCCGCTGTCGGTAACCGGCCCTGAGATTAGAATCGGCCCGGTGTCCCCCGTCTGGAAAGTTTGTTCCATCCACTGAAGAGCTCCCCAAACACCCATCAGATCGTTCGCACAGATGATCCTGCATACCTGTCGGTCGAAGAGTTCCGCATCGGAGAACAATGTTGACACGTGGTAGCCTCCCAGAATTCCATCTCCCATTTCCAGGACAATGAAATCAGTGTCAGGACTGGAAAGATGGTGGATCAACGACCTTGTAGTTGGGACGAGAGAATCAACGTCGGAACTCGACGCCAAGCCAAAATCGTGGAAGCTGAGTACCCGTTCGGCTCCGGAACGGCTCATGGCCAGGAGGTCCTGTCTGCAGGCGACGCCCGCCACCTTTCCACTATTGACTCGGAGGCCGCGGGCAACGAATGCTTCAATCACTCTGGTACAAACCGTCGTCTTGCCTGAGTTCATACAGGTGCCTAAGACGAGTACCAAAGGAGTTTTCGGGAGTGGGCCTTCGACTAATGGCAGAGCAGAATCCCTGAGGTTAACCTTGCCTTCTCCCTGAAACACAGTGCCCAGGTATTCGACTTGGGTGGGCCATTCAAGATCGCGGTGAAAGGCCGTGCATTCCCCAATGACTCCACCTTTATTCAATAGGTGCAGCTGCTGCCCAAACTGCAGTTCACTCGGAACCCGCCCCGAGAACCCATGTAGAGCCCTTCGAGAGCCTAAAGCTCCAACGATGATATTGCCCCTCGTCAGAGACAGTTCGGTTCCGTCGGGGAGTTCAAGCATGGGATATGCAGGGTTGACGTCTTGTACGCAGACCACCACCAGGTCTCCCGGTAAAGGATGCCGGTTTTGACACGTCTTGATCGGAAGTGACAGGTCAATCGTTCCAGCGGACGAGGAAATGTGGTCGGCGATGAGGCCCGAGTCCAGGCGGTCTAGATGATAGGTGGTAACAGAATTCTCCAAATGCATATAAATAAGTTCCTAAACGTTGGCAAATTGCTGAAAAGTGGATAAAAAAGGGGATCTATACTTCAGGACCTGAAGCTTGACCTGAATCGAAATCGATTTCTCTTAGGCAGTCGTTTTCCCATTAACGCATAATTATACACACCTTTTGTCATTATGCAAGTTTAAGGGAATAATTATGACATTAGGGGCGAAAAGCGCTGTGGGACAGTTCAAGCCACAACAATCCATGGACTCACCATCAAGGATCAAGGCTTTAGATTTGGAGTGCGGCAGCCCTAGCTGACGCTTTCCTTCAGGAAGCTTGAGTGCACAATCAGCCAAAGCGTCAGCTAGGGCTGCCGCACTCCAAACTTCTGCTGGGTGCCCTTAGTGTCTTTGTGGTTTGACTCATCCGGGTCAGCTTTGCTTTCTGTTGGCCATGACCAGGTTGTAGAGCTCACGGCGAGGGATCCCCAGGTCGGAGGCAGCTTGTCGGATTGCATCCTTCGGGGAAAGGCGGCGCAATGCTACCAGTCCTTCTACATAAGCTTCCGCATCGACCTGAAGAGGGGTGTCTGATTCAGGGGCGCAGCCGTCAACGACAAGGGTGTACTCACCTTTGGGCTCCTCACCTGCAACGCGTTCGCAGAGAGTGCGGAGTGTGCCCGGGTAGCTCGACTCGAATACCTTGGTCATCTCCCGGATCAGGAAGGCGTCTCGGTTGCCCAGGATTCCGGCGATTGTCTCGATGGTTCTGGAGAGTTGATGGGGCGACAGATAGAAGACAAGTGAAGCATTTACCGTCTTGAGGACCTGCAATTCCTTTTCTTGAGCCCCCTTCCGCTTTGGAAGGAAGCCGACAAACAGAATCCTGTCGGTAGGGAGCCCTGCCACGGAGGCTGCTGCAGCACCGGCGAACGGGCCTGGAACCGGACTAACCTTGATACTGTGGATGCGGCACTGCTTCACCAGGCGGTAGCCAGGGTCCGAGAGAAGGGGTGTTCCCGCATCAGAGATCAGGGCGATCGATTGGCCTTCCATAAGGCGGGAAATCAGCTGAGGAGTCTTCTCCTCTTCATTGTGCTCGTGATAACTGGTTGTAGGTTTCTCCACTCCAAAATGGTGGAGCATCTTTCGAGAATGGCGCGTATCTTCGCAGGCAATCAGATCAACCGTCTCCAGTGTCTTAACTGCTCGGGGGCTTAGGTCTTCCAGGTTGCCCAGGGGAGTTGCGACTATGAAGAGGGTTCCAGGATTCTTAACCACCGGCCGCCTCGCCGGGGCTCATGCCTGTCTCACAGGATTCATCGCTGCCAACATTTCACTGACGGCGCACTTCATCCCGACCAAAGCGGCCCTGGCAATTATATTGTGCCCAATATTGAGCTCTTCAACTTGCTGGATCGCAGAGATTGGAAAGACATTTCGGTAGGTGAGCCCATGTCCGGCGAGAACTCTGAGCCCCCCTTGCTCACCCAATTTAGCCGATGAGGTGATTTTTCCCAACTCTGAAAGGAACAGAGCGTCGTGAGCCTTTAAACCCTTCGGTACCGCCTCCGAATAGGCAGCGGTGTTTAACTCGATCAGAGGGGCGCCGGTTTCAACAGCGCTCATCAGCTGGGTCTCCTCAGGATCGATGAAAAGGGAGACTTCGATCCCGGCTCCGCTCAGTTTCTGGACTGCCGCACGAATCTCCTCAACCGAGCCTGCCACGTCCAGCCCACCCTCCGTGGTTATTTCCTCGGGCCGTTCCGGGACCAGTGTTACAGTGTCGGGCTTGAACTTGAGAGCCAGACCGATCATTTCATTCGTCACGGCCATTTCGATATTCAGCCGGGTTGTGACAGTCTCCCTGAGGACACGAACATCGCGGTCCAGGATATGTCTTCGATCGCTTCTCAAGTGAACGGTAATGCCGTCGGCGCCGGCAAGCTCGGCCAGAACGGCTGCTGCTACCGGGTCAGGTTCTACCGCTCCTCTGGCCTGCCGGATTGTGGCGATGTGGTCAATGTTAACGCCAAGTTTTGTCATTTTGTCTCCTGGCTCGCTCGTTTGTAGAAACCGAGCAAGTTATACAGGTGAATCCGGATCAGATCGAGACCGGTCAACGGAGCATCCGGGAACAACCGAACCTTACTGTCTTCTGAATGT
>JAUVSF010000046.1 GCA_030597245.1 Acidobacteriota bacterium | reverse complement strand
ATCTCCCTGGTGATCAGACACTCGCCCTTCCTTTGCGTTCTCTGCGCCTTGGCGTGTGTAGGGTTAGTTTCACGCAAAGCCCGCCAAGTTCGCCAAGGGGTTTGTTCGAGCACGAGCACGAACTAAGATACCAAGCCTCAAGACCCAAGACCCAAGACCCAAGACCCAAGACCTAAGACCCAGGACCTAAGACTACTCCAAATCCTGAGAGACGTAACCGATCAAGGGCACCGCTTCGGCGATGTCGTACTTCACCACAGCGTCCAGTTTATTCTCGACCTGGTAGAACCGCGCCACCTTCACTGGTGACAACACTTCCTTAAACCGAGGGATATACTTGGCCTTTATTTCGAGGCCCGCCCGCTCAATGTTGAAGTGCTCCTTCAGAATGTGTTCAGCCAGTTCGTCGGACAGGTTCTCGTAATTCTCTGCGTAGGACTTGATGAGTTTGAGCCAACGGTCGCCGACCTGTGCCAACTCTCCCCGATACTGCCGGTAAATTGACCAAAACGCATTCCCTTCCGTTTCGGTCAACTGCATGGTTTGAGCGACAATTGCCTGACGTTCCGCCTGGATCAGGACACGGGTCAATTCGATCGCATCAGCGGTACTCTGACCAAAAAGGGGCGAACTGATGAGGCTCCATAGCACAGCCAGACCTAACAAATACATGCACTTTCGCATTTCACTTCTCCTTAAGGCACAAGGAAACAACCACCGATCACCGCGGCAGATCACCCTACATACTGCCGGTCACGCCTCGGAAGCGATTCTTGGCCTGTTTAGCCATCCACTTAATAATCCTAATGTCGTCGTAACAGTGACCCACAATTGAATTCAGCGTCGAGAAACAGCTGGTCGTGCACGACTCCTTCATTTCATCCAACTGGACGAGGTCGAACTTTGGCTCCTCGACTCGACCCCAGTCACGAGTCGCGCCATAGGTCGGGAAGCAGGGAGCCAGGGTACCGTCCTCGCGAATGATCAGCGTGTTCTGCCCAGCCCGGCAGGACCACGGTTCGATCTTTCCCCGCATCATGTTCTTCATGTTGAGGATCTGCTCACGGGGATTGGCCATCTTGTAGCCGGCATCGTGTTTGGCCACCAGCCAGTCAACCAGGTCATCGATACGCCCGTAGTCATCGGGCGTTATGAAGGTGGAGTTCTCATCCTGATGTTTGAAGTGCTCCTGCTCCATCATCGGCGTCTCGTTGATGTGGTAATCGGTTGCGATGTTGTAGCGCTTCCCGATCTCAGTCAACTCCATTGCGTCTTCGATGTTGATCCGAGTGACGTTGATATTGATGAACGACGAGTACCCGTAATGCCGCTGCATCTTCACCATGTATTCGAAGTTCTCTTCGATCGGTTTGAATGCTTTCGGTAGTTCGGGCCGTTCTTCAACACTGTCTATCGCCAGGTTGATGACAGAGACTCCAGCATCCCCCAGCCGATCGATCACTTTCGGCCTCATCAGACGCCCATTTGTCGCCAAATAGACGAAGAAACCCTTGCTCGCCGCATAGGCAGTTACCTTGTGGACGAATGGCCACCTTAACAGGGGTTCTCCCCCCATCAGGGCCAGTACACGACAGCCGATATCCTCCAGCCAGTCGATCGATCGCCGGGCTGTATCTTCAGTCATTCCTTTGACTTTGTTGTTGTATGCCCAGCAGTAGTGGCAATCCAGGTTGCACTTATACTCAGTGAACAGGTAAGCCACAATCGGCCTCAGCTGTTTTCGATGCCAGCGAGACTGTAGATACGGCACTGCCCAGGCGCGCAATGCCCGCCCGCGATTGAACTTGTGAAACTCTTCGTCCGTCATCCGCCGCTCAAGCAGTTCCGGGTGGGCCGGAAACTCCGGCTCGGGAAGTGTTAACGGTTGCCCTTTTGGCTGCAGAGGCCCAGGCCTACTGCTACTCCCCATTAACTGGTCATGTATCTCCGGATTCAGTCGATAAGTTTCACCCTCTGGCTCAACCTGGTGAAGTGTACTCAATGCTGTCTCCTTTCAGCTTCCAGTTTGAAGATGGTGAACTGAACGGCTTGTGCATGCCCTCTCGAATGAGAGGTTCTCTGAAGCTCACCACCTAAGCTTAGAAAATCTGACCACCCCAACACCTCATGCCAACCTCGACACGGGAAAATAGAATCTGAATCAACAGATCTCACGTTGGAGCAGCACCGAATTATAAGCATTCTAGTTAAAAACGACAAATTGTGAAGAGCCCTCTCAGCGCAACGACCCTCGGTCGCCGCCTTGACACACTACTGCGAGGCTCTCATCTCAAAAAGGATATTACCAGACTCAAGCGCTTTACCGGGATTTGAACTCCCGTACGCTTCTGATCAGCTCCCCTGAGGCCCCCTCCAGCTCTGCACTAAGTTCAAACCTGCCGGGGGTGCCCGGAAGGTTCACCGTAAAACTGAGGCTTTCTCTCCCCAGGGCCGACACCCGGCAGAACTGCGACCACATATCCAGCGTTTCATTCCCCTTCTTCAAGCGAAGTTCAACCTTCCCCTCCCAATCGCGATAGAGGTCGTTGATTACATGGATCTTGACCTCTTTCCGAGCCCCCAAAGGCAATTCTTCTTCCCAGAAATCGAGCATCAGGCCAACGGGACTGAAAGCATCACGCACGTACTTCTCGAAGTACGGCTCAAAATCCAAATCTTCGAGATTGAGAAAATGATCGCTTGTCGCACCTCCCTCAGGTCTTGGTTTATCTCCCGGGCGAGAGTAGCCGAGGCCGCAAAAATGCAGAACACCTGCAGCTTCGCGATGACTGCGCCAGAACTCGGTCAACGCGGCCAGGTACCTGGCATAGAGGTGCCGCCGTTGGTCGATGCTCGAATCCGGCCCCAGCAAACTCTCATACACCTTCCCGGTGAGACTGGTGACCTCCCCCTCACGCGTCAGCCAAAGCCACCCGTATTCATTAACGATAATGGGCACAGTGAGCTTCTGAAGAGCCGGTTGGAGTCGTGGCTTGCCTGATACGTTAGGCATTTCTTTCAGCCGGAATGGTTCCTTGTCCTGCCATGCGCTAATGAAAAGGTACGGGTGTGACTCCACACAGTCCTCGAGACTCTGTGGTTCGGCCCAGCCATTCTCCCAGGGACGATGGGACAGGTCGAGACTCCGCACTGCCTGAAGGGCTTTGCCGGTTTCCGTTGTTCTGCTCTCATTTTGAGCGTCCCAGATCACCACCGAGGGATGGTTCCACCGTTCCCGCATCCACGCCGTGTACTCCGGGATGATCTTTTCGGCGACAGGATTCTCAGGAGCCTCGCCGAGGAGCCAGATCGGGAACTCGTCCTGAATCAGCAAGCCCTCCTCATCCGCAATGTCATACCAGACCTCGGGTGGGAAACCGATACAATAGCGCAGAGAGTTCCAGTGCATCGTCTTGAATTTGCGGTGGAGACTTCGAACCCACTCAGGGTTCCAGGGAAGATCCTTCCGCTCTGCATCTTCGAAGAATCGAAGGACGGTAACATTACTTCCGCGCATGAAATAAGGACGTCCGTTTAAAATTGCCCTACCGGACTGCGGATTAAACTGGAAGGAACGCATGCCAAACCGGACCTGGACGGCATCGCCGCCCGTGTGCAAACGCACTTCATAAAGAAATGGATCTTCCGGAGACCACAGTCTGCAGTTCTCGATCGGGAGCACCAGTTCGACCCTGGCAACCTCACCTGCAGTGAGTCGGGTCTCTTGGGACCGTGCCGAACTCTTCAGCCGGCCCGAAGCTGACTCCAATACCACGCCGCTCAAAACGAAACTTGAAGCAGATTTTCCAGACTCGACCTCCACAACGACCTTGACACTCTTCGACTTGATGTCTGGAACCGTCTGAACATTGCGAATGAAGGGAGCGCCGGAAAGAATCAACTCAACCGAATCGTAGATTCCAGGTATGTACCGATACTTCTCAAAATCCCAACCCGTCGGCATCCCCTCGGGGAGCGATTCGCGGTGGGCTCCGACACGAATGAGCAGTTCATTCTCTTCACCCCCAGCCCGCATGTATCCCGAGACGTCAAAGAATCCCGGTGTGAAGCACGGAAGGTGCTCCCCTATGACATTGCCATTCAAGAGGATCTTAGTGCCGTATTTCGCCTTGGATACCTTCAAGATCGGAAACTCAGGAACATCGCCTTCAAGTTCAAAAGTTCTTCGGTACCAGAATGCCTCCCGAAGGCTGCTGACCAGACCCACTTCGTCGAACGCGGGCTGTGACAAATCGATCAACCCCGGAACTACGACCGTGTGTGTGAACTCAGACGGCACAGAGTCCATGGTCCCCTGTTCAACTTTCCAGACCCCGTCCAGACTGAGCACTTTTCGCGGGGTCACTGGCTTGACAGAGGCATACAGTGAGTCAACCGATTGAGCAAAGATGAGCATAACAACGACAGCAGCCGCAGCACAGGAGACCAATGCTGAACGTGCTGCCGACAGTTGAATCAACCGTGCAGGTTCTGAATCAAGCCTTAACAATACAATCAACTCCCCGTTTTCCTAAGCTCGAAGTTCGAAGCTCGAAACGCGGCATTCGCACTTCGCAAATCGCACCCCGTTTACCGATTACCGATTACGAGCACGAGCACGAGCACGAGCACGAGCTAAGATACCAGCCCCCAGTTCCCAGTTCCCAAGACTTCAAGACCCCGGGACTCCGAAACCGTTCGAAGTTCGACGTTCTCCCCAAGACCCAAGACCCAAGACTCAAGACTCTATCCCTCCCCGGAATCCCCATCCTCACTCTCTTTTGCCTTGACCAGAAGCTGTGTCCAGGCCTTGGGGGTTTCCTTCGATTCTCCCGGAACCTCACTCGAAGACCCCAGCAGGCTTTCGAGAATCAGGAACACGACGACAAAGAAACCCACCCACAGGGTCAAATCCACCATCAGATAGGCAAGATTAAACTCATCAAAGAACAGCCGATAGTTCACGCCTATCATGGCCGCAACCAGTCCGGAAGCCAGATATGCAACAATGAGGGCTCCAACTCCGATCCAAAGACTTCTTTTCATCTAACACCACCCGGAATGCTTTCCGTTAACACCAAAACTGCACTGAGGCCACGCTCATTGCGGCATCGCGAAGACCTCATCAGCAATGTCTATGTTGAGCTCGATTTTGTCAAAGGTGATCTTCTGTCCCGTAGCCGCGCCACCCTGTCTATTTTCGAAGGAATGGGGCAGGTACAAACCACTCACGTCCTTGTACTCGCCGATTATTGACTTGAAATCCACGTCAGCACCCTGAACAACCACCTTGCCGGCTTGTCCGACGCTGAGGAAGCTTCCACTATCCAAATAGTGATAAAGCACGGCTCCATCATTCTGGATAATCTTCAGCTTGTAGGTATCCTTGCCTTCAAACTGAGCCAAACCAACCAGCTCCACCTGATGTCCTTTCTCTTTCCAGTCCACTAAAGGCCCATCGAACTCAGCTTGCCTGATAAGGTTCTTTGCCTGTTCAGCAAGCAGTTTTCCCGGAGTTGTCTGCCCGAGAAACGGCATCATCATCCAGGCCGTTTCCCCGTCGTAGGCTTGACTCCCAATCATGCCCTGGACAGTAAAGTCCACCCGTAGTTTCATCGGGCGTTTGAACTGGACCGTGATCGGAGCTTCCATTCCGGGGCTCATAGTCATTCGGCCTGTTAACCGGCGTGAGTTGACCGATTTGATGGCGTCGAGACCTCCAAGGGCCTCGTAATGTTTCGCCAGGCGCTCGTCAAGCGTCAACTCCTGACCAACGACAACCAAGCAGAAGCAGCACAGCGTAATCGCCAGGGGCAACGCTTTCCTACACATTACTCACTCCCATTCTCCTATTGCACGCTCCTTCAGCTGGAGGGCCCGCCCTGTTGGTAGAAGTGCACGTCACGCTGCGGAAATGGAATGCTGATCCCCTCCTGATCAAAGCGTTTCTTGATTGCTTCTGTCAGATCGAAGTAAACATCCCAGTAATCCTCACTCTTAACCCACGGACGTACAACGAAGTTGACCGAACTGTCCGCCATTTCAAAAACGGCAACCGTGGGTTCAGGATCATCGACGACACGCTCGTCCGCGGCGACTACTTCCTTAAGCGCGGCTTTCACCTTATCGAGGTCATCCCCATAACTCACGCCCGCAGTCAAGTCGACCCGTCGCAATTTGTTGGCAGTGTAGTTCGTGATGCTACCCGCCATGATCTGGCTGTTTGGAATCACGACTCGTCTATTGTCCAGGGTATTGAGGATCGTGGTGAAGATCTGCACCTCTTGCACAATTCCTGATTCCCCTGCAGCCTCGATCATGTCACCTGCCTTGTAGGGCCGAAACAGCACGATCAGAACACCGGACGCGAAGTTCGAAAGTGAGCCCTGCAGCGCGAAGCCGATGGCCAACCCGGCAGCACCTACCACCGCGACTAACGATGTAGTCTGGACCCCCAGTTGGTTAATCGCCGCGATAACCACAATCGTTAACAGAATGGCGTAGACGAGACTGCAGATGAATCTCTCCAGGGTAACATCCACTTCGGATTTCTGGAGTGCCTTTCTAACTAAGCTGGTCACACCTTTAACAATCCACCGTCCGATGAGCAGTATCACCGCGGCGGTGACAAGCCCAATACCTAGTTCCGTCGCGAGCTGGATAGCTCGCTGGATCATTTCCTCGCTGATCGTCATTTCACCCTCCTCCAGCCAGTTCAAGATCTCCCGATAGCGGCAGATACTGCCCGAATCTCCTAATTGCCAAATTGAGGCTTCAAAACAGGGGCCATACCTGAGTCGTCTTAGCCTCTTTCTGGTGTCTCAAATGATTGGTAAGTCTAGCTGGAATGGAAGGCAATTGTCGATTTTTTAATGAGGGATTTACCACGAAGTCACGAAAACACAAGAAGAGTCATTGCTTTGTGTTTTAGTGATTTAGTGGTTAGACTCAGTTCCCGGTCCCGACCGTTCCTAGTTTGTCATTCGTCATTTGACATTCGACAAAGGTGGTTACCAAATGTTTATGAACTCGCTTTTCATCGTACTTGCCCTCCTGTCTCCTTTGGGTGCGACCCAGAATGAGACCGTTGAAGAGATTGAAGCCGCGATGCTGGGGCGCCCTCTAGACATTCGCACAGACGATTTGGACAAGATCCTCGAAGGGCGCATAATCAGAGTTTTGGTGACTTACAACCGGACCAATTTTTTCCTCAGGGATGGAAAACCCCGCGGTTTCGAGTGGGAGTTACTGACGGAATATGAAAAAACCCTCAACAAAGGCCGGTCCAGGAAGGAGTTCGGAACCACAATGATCTTCCTCCCTGTGAGCCGCGAGCAGCTGATTCCATATCTCAAGGAAGGAAAGGGAGACATCGCAGCCGCCAGCCTGACGGTTACAGAGGCACGTCAAAAGGAAGTTGCTTTTTCAGAGCCCTACTTGACCAATGTCTCCGAGATCCTGGTACTCAACAAGTCGGTCACAGGGATCAAGACAATTGAAGACCTGGCGGGACGGACGGTCTACGTTATGAAGGGGTCCAGCTACCAGGAACACCTCGGGGATCTGAACGAGGGCTTCGAGCAAGCGGGCAAACCTTTAATCGAGATCGTGGGACTGGGCCATCACCTCGAGACCGAAGACATCCTCGAGTTAGTCAATTCCGGGGTAGCCGACATCACGGTCACTGATGAATATCTCGCCGAATTGTGGTCCAACGTCTTACCGAACATAGTCCTCCGCAAAGACCTCGCCATCAAGACCGGTAACAGTATTGGATGGTGTGTCCGGAAGAACAACCCGAAGTTGCTGGCCGATGCTACTGCTTTCCTCAAGAAGAACCGTAAGGGCAGCCTGCTGGGCAATATCCTTTTCAAGCGTTATTACCAGAATGAGGAATGGATCAAGAACCCCCTTACTGCGCAGGCAAATAGCCAGATGGAGCAATTTAGCAGTCTTTTTCGGAAGTATGGCGAGAAATACAACTTTGACTGGCTAATGCTGGCAGCAGTTGCGTTTCAGGAGTCGGGCCTGGATCCAAAGAAGCGGAGTCGAGCCGGTGCGATCGGGTTGATGCAGATTCGCCCTCAGACTGCCCAAGCCGTCGGTGTGTCGGATCTGTACAATGTGGAAAACAATATCCACGCAGCGACAAAATACCTTGACCTGATTCGGACGCGCTACTTTAGTGACCCGGAGATCAGTCCCGCTGCACGTGTAGATTTCGCGCTCGCAGCCTATAATGCCGGGCCAACCAGGGTTTCCAGATTGCGGCGGAAGGCGGCTTCACAGGGTTACGACCCCAACCACTGGTTTGAAAACGTCGAGATGCTGGTGCTCAAGGAAGTCGGCCGAGAACCGATTAAATACGTGATGAATGTCAATAAATACTACGTTGCCTTCAATCTCGCAAACGAAGCCTACCGTGACCGAACGGCAATCAAGGAAGCAGTAAAATAAGATAACCACCGGGATTAAGCTCGAAATCCGAAGTTCGAAACAAGCTAAGGGGAAAGCTCGAAACGAATCCGACCTGGGGAACTCCGCTTCTGCTGCTCCGGTTTGAGCACAGACCCCAAGCCTCAAGCCCCTCTTGCTGGTTGTAGTCTTTAGATATTCGAGCTTGGATATTGTTTCGAATTTCGAGCTTCGAGCTTCGAACTTCCGCCTTGGGCGCGTCACCATTTGGACAACACGCCCCCATTCTCCCGATTAGCCCTTAACCATCTCTTCGAGCATGGCAATCGTTACTGACTTCGGACGCTCGATCGGGTAACCCAGAGCACGATCCCAGATGATGTTGCTGATCACTCCGAGGGCACGCCCAATGCCAAAGAGCACTGTGTAGAATTCGTACTCTTTGACACCGTAGTACCATTGAATCACGCCTGACTGAGCATCCACATTCGGCCACGGATTCTTCGCATGGCCATGCTCCTCCAAGATCGGCGGCACCACCCGGAAAAGGGAATCAACGTACTTGAAAATGGGATCGTCGGGAAGGTACTTCAGACAGAACTCCCGCTGAGACATATAGCGAGGATCCGTCTTACGGAGAACCGCATGTCCGAAGCCGGGAACCACCTGCCCGGAGTTGAGCGTATCCCAAACAAACTTCTTCATCTCTTCATCGCTGGGAACTTTCTCGCCCATCTGGTCCATCACGCCCTGAATCCAGCGCAGTACCTGCTCGTTGGCGAGCCCGTGGAGCGGACCAGCCAAACCATTGATCATACTGGAGATGGCGTAGTACATATCAGAGAGCGCGCTGGCTACCAGGTGACCGGTGTGAGCACTTACATTTCCACTTTCATGATCGCTGTGCAGAATGAAGTACAGCCGCGCAACATCGTCATAGGGATTGGGAATGCCCATCATGTGAGCGAAATTCCCACCCATATCCAGATCCTTGTCAGGGGAGATAATCACGTCACCACGGTACTTCATCCGATAGATATACGCCCCGATGCCCGTCAGCTTGGCAAGCAGGTTGATTCCGTCTTCGTAAGTCGAATCCCAATAGTCATACTTGCTCAATCCCTTTTGGTAGGCCTTGACAAATTCCGATTCTCTCTGCATCGACGCGATCGCCACCGAAAACATGGTCATCGGATGCGTGTCCCGTGGCATCGCCCGCAAGATGTCGCAGACATATTGGGGTACCTGCTGTCGCTCTTTGAAAATGTCAGCGAGTTCCAGGGCCTCTTCTTCAGTCGGGATCTCACCGGTTAAGAGCAAGTACATGTGGCCTTCCACGTAGGGCATGTCACTGCCCGGCACTTTAGGAAGCTTTTCGAGAGTCTCAGGAATCGTGTAGCCTCTGAATCGGATGCCCTCTTCAGGATCCAAATAGGAAATGTCTGTCACCAGACACTTGACTCCCCTGGCACCACCGATGGCTTGAGCAACCGTGACATCGCTGATCTTCACATTGCCATGCTGCTTGACGAGCTTGGATACGCGATCCCTATTCTCGACAATCTTCTCGTAGAGTTTCTCTTTAATATTAGGCATGTTGGGTCTCCCTCAATTTGCAAACAGTTTATGTTTGAATAATCACCTCAAAGTCCGCTCACGGACGCACCATCCAGCTTGACTGCAGACATTTACAAGCAAGAAAAGTTCCGAAACAGAACATCCAAACAGATTCTGCCGTAGCTCCCGCAAACAGAGTCTTGAGAGCACTGGATTACACACAGCGTCTATTCTCCCCCACTTTGCAAAAGCTCTCAAGAGGGTAATGTCGACTTTGTTGTCAAGGTTCGTCAGATCCCCCAATGCTGAAACGTGTTTGGGTGAAGTTACCCGATTCAATTGTGAATGGTGATTTGTGATTTTTGAATGGGGAGAATTCCTTTGCGTTCTTTGCGGCTTGGCGTGAGACATCTAGGCGTGAGGCATATTCGTTTCACGCAAAGGTGCTAAGGCGGTGAGAAAAACTGGGTGCTCGAGGCGGATTATCGTCGGCGAACCGTGATGAGCGCGAGAAGCAGAATGATTATTGCGACGGCCCACCAGTATTCGTAACAGAATTTGAAGGCTGTATCGAAGGCGGACTCAACGGTGATATCATCAGCTACAAGTAGAGCGTACTCGACCACGGTCATCTCCTAGTTTCCTAATCATTATACACCGTGTCGCAAATGAGAAAGCGGCTGCTTAGAGCTGTTTAAAGAAATCGTTGCCCTTGTCGTCAACCAGAATGAAGGCGGGAAAGCCTTCAACCTCAATTTCCCAGACTGCTTCCATCCCCAATTCTGGATAGTCCAACACCTTCACACTCCTGATACTCTCCTTGGCCAGAATCGCGGCGGGACCGCCGATACTGCCCAAATAGAACCCACCATGCTTCTGGCAGGCATCGGTTACCTGCTGCGAACGATTCCCTTTGGCAAGCATCAGCAGAGAAGCACCCTGGGATTGAAAAAGATCGACATAAGGGTCCATACGTCCAGCGGTCGTGGGACCGAACGATCCGGACGGCATTCCAGCCGGAGTCTTGGCAGGTCCAGCATAGTAGACGGGATGATGCTTGAAGTAGTCAGGCAACCCCTCTCCCCGATCCAGACGCTCTTTCAGTTTCGCATGAGCGATGTCGCGGGCCACGACCATCTTCCCTGACAATGAAAGTTGCGTTTTGACCGGATATCTCGTCAGTTCCGCGAGGATTTCCGACATTGGCCTGTTGAGGTCAATCTCCACCGGCTTCGAAGCTGTTTTTTCCTCGTCCCCGATCAACCAGCGTATTGGGTCCTCGTCCAACTGCTCGAGCCAAATACCATCACGATTGATCTTTGCTTTAACATTTCGATCAGCAGAGCAGGACACACCCATCCCAACCGGACAAGAGGCTCCATGCCGCGGCAAGCGAACCACCCGCACATCATGTGCGAAATACTTGCCACCGAACTGTGCCCCAAAACCACTCAGCTGAGCAGCGGCTAGTAGCTTCTCTTCCAGCTCCGGATCACGAAAGGCGCGGCCTCCAAGGTTTCCCGAGGTCGGCAGATCATCCAGATAGCCGGTAGAAGCCAGTTTCACCGTTTTGAGACATGCTTCCGCACTGGTGCCGCCGATGACAAATGCCAGATGGTAGGGTGGACAGGCAGCGGTCCCAAGGGTCTTCATTTTCTCAATCAAGAAAGATTCAAGACTCTCTGGATTGAGCAGGGCCTTCGTCTCTTGAAAAAGATATGTCTTGTTTGCGGAACCACCTCCCTTGGCGATGAATAAGAAGCTGTACCCGTCACCCTGGGTAGCCAGGATATCGATCTGGGCGGGAAGGTTTGTTCCAGAATTCTTCTCATCGTACATCGTCAGGGGCACCAACTGGGAGTACCTGAGATTTTCCTGTGCATAGGTCTTGAAGATTCCAGCACTCAGGGCTTCGGCGTCTTCACAACGAGTGAGAACATACTGCCCCTTCTTGGCGACCACGGTTGCAGTTCCAGTGTCCTGGCAGAACGGTAACTCACCTTCGGCAGCAATGACGGAGTTCTTGAGCAGCGTCTTAGCTACAAATCTGTCATTCTCGGAGGCCTCAGGGTCTTTCAAAACACGAGCCACTCTTTCCTGGTGGGCAGGCCGCAAAAAGAACGAAACATCCCGCATTGCCTTCTGGGCAAGCATGGTAAGCCCCTCAGGTTCCACAACCAGAAACTCCCAGTCTCCTAACTTCTGAACTGAAACAAAGTCGGTCGTGAGCAGCTTGTACTCCGTTTTGTCATCACCTAACGGAAAAGGGGTCTGGTACACAAATTCAGCCATCGCTCATAATCTCCTGATGGTGGGGTTTCGCTTCGTTTTCATCACAAGCTTATGAGAAGTGCAGGCCTGTAATCAAGGATTCCAAAAGGATGAGGTCCTCTTGAAGGAAAGGGGGTCGGATTCGGGATTGGTCAATCTCTTCCGTAACAGTGCCGGTCTCTGTCCTGCCGGGCTCTTGAAGCTCAGGCGGAGAGCTTCAACTGAGGGTCACCCTGCCGAGTTTCCCTCCAAACACCGAGGATGAGATTCTCCCCAGCAAGCCGCCGTTTCTCCTCTCGTTGACTTTGAGCTGGAACTGTCTCAGGGAGTCGTAGCTCCGCAGGATTCGATTGAAGAAAACAAGAGCGTTGTTTCCGAGGGCTTCCTGGCCGCCGCGCCGAGGAAGTAAGTGCTCCCACTCAATGGAACGAGTATCGATGATCAAGCCCTGCTCGAAAGTCTCAGCAACAGCAGCAACAAATCTGCACTCTCCATAGAACTCACTGGCGTAGGTGAATCTCAATTGGTCTTTGGCGGGAAGAACGATTCCGGTTTCGTTTAAGTCCTCAATTCGCATTTTCAACCAGACGATAACGATGTAATGATTCAGTGATTGTATTCAGAGATCGGAGCATTCGCTGTGGGCACAATCACATTTCTACGAAGTGGCACTCCCAGGCCGTGGGGGAGGGGGGGAATCGGTAATCGGTGATCGGTGAAAGTAAGTAGTAAGTAGTAAGTAGTAAGTAGTAATCGGCCTGCCCTCCATAGCTCGAAGAGCGAAGGAGGGTAATCGGTCATCGGAAGAACGGTCTCGTCCGTAACTCGAAGAGTGAAGGGGGATGCCGGTAGATTGTCATTTGTCACTTGTCATTTCCTAGTGTCTTGGTGGTAAATCTTCCTCATAGTCTAACCACAAAGTCACTAAATCACTAAGATCTTCTTGTGTTTTTGTGTGTTTGTGGTTAAGCCTGGTTGGAGCCTCGCGAATCGCAAATGACTTGGCTCTCGTACCCGAACCGGTTTAAGATTTCGCCGAGCACTGATTATGGATGACAAGAGCTTACCGCAAGAAATACTCAAGGCACCGATCAGCGGACTGAATCTTCGGGCCGATACTCTGGGAGAACAGCTGGGGAGCGAGATCCAACTTCTGGTCTTTCTCCGGCACCTTGGCTGAATTTTCTGCCAGGAGACCGTCGAAGAACTTCGATCTGTTGCTGAACAGCAGAGCGAGTTCCCTTCAGTTTGCTTTGTTTTTCCAGCAGAGTTGACGGAGGGCCGAGAGTTCTTTGACCAATTCTGGCCTGAGGCTCGTGCAGTCTCTGATCCGAAAGGAGAGATCTTCAGCGCACTGGGTGTGAGTAAAGCCAGCCTGCGTGAAGTGTTTGGCCCTGGAGTCTGGGTGAGGGCATTTCAGGCGATGAAGAAGGGGTACAGGCAGGGACGAACAATCGGGAATCCGTGGCTTCTGCCCGGAATCTTTCTCGTCAGGGAAGGTCTGATTCGCTGGAAATGGAGATTCAAGCACATTGGTGATCATCCCGATTTCAAGGAAATTGGGAGTTACCGATAACAGGGAAAGAAGATTAACCGCAACATCACGAAAGCACGAGAAGAATCAATGCTTTGTGTTTTAGTGATTTAGTGGTTGGTTCTTGAGGAGGATATACCACCAAATCACCAAGGACACCAAGCTGTCACCGTTAACCAATTACCGATTACTGATAACCGACAACCGATAACCGAGTACTCTTCTCCAAGTCCCATCATGTATGCTAATTCCTCGTGAAACTGAAAGGTCACTCACAAGAGATCGAGGACGGTAAAGCGGGCCTCATCTTCGATATAAAGAGGTATTCCGTCCACGATGGGCCGGGAATCCGAACCACGATTTTCTTTAAAGGGTGCCCCTTGGACTGCCCCTGGTGTCAGAACCCGGAGAGCCGCGACTACTCCCCGCAACTGCTTTTCAGGAAAGAAAAGTGCATTGTTTGCGGTTCATGTTTAGATACATGCCCGGCTGGAGCGATCTCTTCTGAGAATGGAGACCTGAGTCCAGATTCTGAAAAGTGTATCTGCTGCGGCACCTGTACCGAGGCCTGTCCTACCGGGGCTCGCGAAATGGTGGGCCGCATCATGTCGGTCGGCGAAGTCGTTAGAGAGGTTGAGAAAGACACGTTGTTTTACGACGAGTCGGGAGGAGGCGTTACCTTTTCCGGCGGCGAACCACTGGCTCAGCCAGATTTTCTGGTTGGACTTTTGAAAGCCTGTGGCGAGCGCGGGTTCCATCGCGCCGTCGATACGACCGGCCTCACTGATCCTGGCACTTTAATTCAGGTTGCGAAAGAGACCGATCTATTCCTTTACGACTTGAAACTCATGGACCCCGAACTCCACCGTCAATTCACCGGAGTCACGAACGAGAGGATTATCTCTAACTTGCGGCTGCTGACCAGAATGGCGATGAAAGTCGTTATCCGCTATCCAGTCATTCCTTCAGTGAACGATGATCTCGAAAATGCCAGACTTACCGCCGAGTTCGTCGGCTCGCTCGAAGGAGTCCCCGATGTTAACATTCTGCCGTTCCACAAAGCGGCCAGAGATAAACACAAGAGGTTCGGTCTTGACTACCGGCTGGATGAGGCCACCGAAGCCTCGGAGCAGCAGATTGCCAGGATCTCCGCCGTGATGGAAGAGAACGGCTTGACAGTCAAAATCGGAGGATAGGCGATGAATGAGCGAATTGCTCGGTTAAGAGAAGAAAGCTTTTCCGCAGAGCCTTCGATCTCGATCGAAAGGGCACGACTGATCACCGAGTTCTACCGGTTGAATTATGGTAAGTATTCAACGCCGGTAACTCGGGCGCTTTCCTTTCAGTACCTTTGCGAACGGAAAACCCTCTACATAGGCGATGACGAGTTAATCGTGGGCGAGCGGGCACCCTCCCCAAAGGCGGTCCCGACGTTTCCTGAACTCACATGTCACACCAGCCAGGATTTTCAGATTCTGAACAGTCGCAACAAAACGTGGTATCGCGTAAATGAGGACGATATCGAGACCTACGAAAACGAGGTCGCCCCTTACTGGCAAGAGCGTTCGATGCGGGACAAGATCTTCTCCCATGTGCCGGAAGCCTGGGAGCAAGCTTACAGCGCGGGTGTGTTTACCGAATTCATGGAACAGCGGGCCCCGGGTCACACGACGCTTGACGGTCTGATCTACGAACAGGGCCTGCTGGACCTGAAGAAGAAAATTGCAGAGACAAAAGCTCGGTTGGACTTTCTGTCCGACCCCGAAGCAACCAACAAATCTGAACAGCTGAAGGCAATGGACATCGCTTGCGATGCCGTCATCCTCTTTGCCGAACGACATGCGGTCCTGGCTGAAAAGAAGGCCCGGCAGGAAGCCAACGGCGAGCGACGAGCCGAGCTCGAGAAGATTGCGGAAGTCTGCCGGCGAGTCCCGGCCAACGCCCCCCGAGATTTCCGGGAGGCCATCCAGATGTACTGGTTTGTCCATCTCGGGACTATTACCGAGCTCAATGGGTGGGATGCTATGAATCCCGGGCATCTGGACCAGCACCTCGCACCCTTTTACGAACGAGGGGTTTCTGACGGGTCACTCGACCGCGAGAAAGCTAAGGAACTGCTGCAGTGTCTCTGGATAAAGTTCAATAATCATCCCGCTCCACCCAAAGTTGGAGTGACTGCGGCTGAAAGCGGTACCTACAATGATTTCACGAACATAAACCTCGGAGGTCTGAGGCCGGACGGTTCTGACGCTGTGAACGATCTCTCTTACCTCATGCTCGAGGTCATTGACGAACTCCACCTCCTCCAGCCGGGCAACAACGTTCAGATCAGCCGCAAAACCCCAGATCATTTTCTTAAAACGGCCTGTCGAGTCATTCGTCACGGCTACGGCTACCCCTCCGTCTTCAATGCTGATGCCGTCGTAGCTGAACAGGTCCGGGCCGGGAAATTGGTCGAAGACGCCAGAGAGGGAGGCACCAGTGGATGTATTGAAACGGGTTGCTTTGGCAAGGAGGCCTATCTACTGACCGGGTATCTGAATGTGCCGAAAATTCTGGCAGTGACCTTAAATGACGGTGTCGATCCTCTTACCGGACGACAAATCGGCATCCAGACCGGAGACCCGGCAAGTCTTACAGACTTCGACGCGCTGTACGCGGCGTTCGAGAAGCAGTTGCACTACTTCATCGACCTGAAAGTCTCGGTCAACCAGTACATCGAGCGGATGTTCGCTCGACACATGCCCGCTCCCTTTCTCTCCGCTGTCATTCGAGACTGTATCAGTCGCGGCAAGGACTACTACGACGGCGGACCGCGATACAACACGACTTACATTCAGTGCTGCGGTATCGGTACAATCACGGACAGCCTTTCAGCCATCAAAAAGCACGTCTTCGACGATGGATCTGTACCGATGAAGGAATTGCTTGAAGCCTTGTCGGTGAACTTCGAAGGTTACGAAGCATTGCGACAGCGTCTCGCTAATAAAACTCCGCGATTTGGGAACGATCTTGACGAGGCGGACTCGATCATGCAACGAGTCTACCAGTCGCTCTTCGATGCCATTGACGGTCGGCCCAATACCAGGGGCGGGATATACCACCTGAATATGTTGTCTACCACTTGCCACGTTTATTTCGGCAGCAAATTGGGGGCAACCCCCGATGGAAGACGTGCTGGTTTGCCCGAGTCGGACGGCACTTCACCCAGTCATGGAGCAGATCGGCAAGGCCCAACTGCCGTCTGCAAGTCACTTGGGAAAATGGATCAGATCAAGTCGGGCGGCACTCTGCTGAACCAACGTTTTCTGCCGCAGGTGCTGGAAGGTGAAGAGGGAATCGAGAAACTGGCCCAGCTGATTCGGACATACTTTCGTCTCGATGGCCATCACATCCAGTTCAATGTCGTGGCTACCGCCACACTGCGAGATGCCCAGAAGACTCCCGAACAGTATCGCGACCTCCTGGTGCGGGTAGCCGGCTACAGTGATTATTTCTGCGATCCCGGAGCCGAACTGAAGGAAGAGGTGATCCCTCGAACGGCTCAGGAAGGGTTCTGAAACGACGAACGACGGTTCGGTGATCGGTAATCGGTAATCGGTGATCGGT
>JAUVSF010000710.1 GCA_030597245.1 Acidobacteriota bacterium | reverse complement strand
CAATCTGAGCAGTCCGAATGGGAATTGGTGTGGAAGGATGACTTTGCCGGAGAAGAATTGGATGACTCCAAGTGGACGCTCTGTAAGCGCGGTAATCCCGACTGGAAAAATACCATGTCGGATGATCCTCGCTTGCTGAAAATCGAGGACGGTGTGCTACACCTTCTCGGGATCGTCAATGACAAAAAAGATAAAGACCCGGCACCCTATCTGACGGCTGGAGTTAACAGCAAGGGGAAGTTTGCTTTCCAATACGGCAAGGTGCAGATCCGAGCACGCTTCAAAAGCGCCCAGGGCGCCTGGCCGGCGCTCTGGATGCTGGGAGCTGAAAAAGGATGGCCCGCCAATGGCGAGATCGATCTGATGGAACACCTGAACTTCGAACACAAAATCTATCAGACGGTGCATTCCGAATACACGGTCAAAATCGATAAAACCAATACACCGAAAAAAGGAGGTACGGCCAAGATCAAGCGTGATGACTGGAACACGTACGGCTGCGAGTGGGATGCGAACAAGATTGTCTTAACCGTGAATGGCAAGCCTGCCCATACCTATCCACGTGTGCCGGCGATGGGCGAAAAACAATGGCCATTTAGCCAGCCGTTCTACTTCGTCCTTTCCATGCAGATCGGTGGTAAATGGGTCAATGGCTCAGGTCCAACCAATCCCGCCCACTACCCAGCCGGGATGGAAATAGACTGGGTACGCGTTTACAGTCGAAAGACACCGTCCAATCAGGAATCCAACAACTCGGATGCAGACGACGGCAAATAGCCGCGCCTGATCCGCGACGCTCGATGGACCCTTCATTCAACGTTACACAGGCATGTTGAGCGTCTTGCTCGCTCGCTCCCCCGGGGGGAGGACCCTACGAAGGAGAAGTAGGGGAGTAGGGGACACTCTTTTTATTGGCGATTCACAAGTGTGCCCAACATCGCCGAACAGCTTAGAAACCGAAGATCAACCAAGACCGTCCAAGAATCCAGAAGAGACAGACGACGAGGATCAAGGCTCCGGCAAGAGGTTCCGGAACAGATGCCCGAAACCACTGAAAGCTCCGGAATTCGGGTTTCGGAGAACGAATCTTCCGGCTACTCAAATCTGGGCTTAGCCTTCTTCGACCTCTCTCTTTTCCGGATCGTACAGCATTCGTCTACCGCGTTCATTGGCCAGGTCAGCCATGATTCCTGCCACAGCATGCGCATAGCCGGCTTCGATCGAAGCGATGGGTTCCTGACGGCTCCGCAGACACTCCAGCCAGTTCTTCATATGCGGAGTACCTTCAACGGGAGGCAGCGTCGCGCCATCGCCAAGTTTGTCCGGAGCGTCGGAGTCTCGCCCATTGAGCTTCCATTCGCCGTCCCAACGCCAATCCGAGCCGTCCATGGTTCCACGCGTTCCATAAACCTTCAGGTAGCGGCCCCCTCTGTTACCAAAACACTGTCCGTAGCGCACAACAAACCCTTCCGGGTACTCAAACACCATCTCCACACTGTCAGGAACCGTGAAGCCATCCTTCCATTCCACCTGGCTGAAGTGGGCGATGGCATACTTGGGGCAACCCACACCCGTCACATAGTGAACCGTGTCGATGAAGTGTAGCCCCTGGGTCGTATGCGGCCCTCGACAAAACTCACGAAATCCGTACCAACCAGCATACAGTTTGGGATCAAAAGGCCTCTTTTCCCTCATCATCAAAAAGGCATCCCAGTCAACATCACTCCTCTGAACTTCACGTTCGGCGTAACTGTACCAGTAGGGCTTCGTACCGTTTCTGGACTGGGCGGCTTTCAAGATTCGCCCTAATCCACCCGCTGCGATGAATCGCTGCGCAGCGCTCGACTGGGGGAGGCTTCTTATCTGGGTGCCGTTCTGAATGATCCTATTGTGCTTCTTGACCGCATCAAAAGCCTCATTGACTTCCGCCATGGTCATTCCCAGGGGCTTTTCAACATAAGCGTCCTTACCGGCCTCGACCGCATCGATCAACTGGGTGCAGTGTTGATGCTCCGGTGTCGCTATGACGACCGCGTCAACCTCGCTAGCGGCCAGGAGGTCCTGATAACGAACAAAACCCTTCGGTTCCTTGCCGGTGGCTTGTCTCACCTGCTGAATCCCCTTTTCCCGCATCTGCTTCCATGTGTCACAAATCGCGACAACTTCAACGTTGGTTTCTTCTCGGAACTGAAGTACATCCTTGAGCAAGCTACCCTGAGCTCGGGCACCACATCCAATCATCCCGATTCCAATGCGCTCGTTGGCACCCAGAATGCTTTTGTAGCTCAATATCGAGGCAGATAAGGCTACCGAATGACCTACGAACGTTCGCCGATTGATCTTCTTTTTCTCCATTTGATCCCCTACCTTTTCTGAAGTCTTCAAAAGCCCTCTATATTATGCGCGCTTCGGGCAGGAGCTGGCGAGCCTAACGGAAAAGGACGAGCGGAT
>JAUVSF010000111.1 GCA_030597245.1 Acidobacteriota bacterium | reverse complement strand
TCGCAGAGCGGCTTGCCAGAGGTGAGCAAAGAAGTTTACCCCAGGAAATGGCTGTAAGTTGTTGAAAAACGGTTGTGAGGGGAAGGTGCCAGGTCGAATTCACCCCGTTGTCAACAGAAACACACAGATTCAGCCGCCCAGGAATCCTAAGGAGGGCGGATCTGCGAAACTCATGCCGTCCCGCAAGGCGGGACTCTGGATGCGGTGCAGGCTCTCAAAACATCGGCACTTATGTCTTGACCACACCCAGACCCTGGCATCCGGCATCTTGCATCCACCTGCGCTCTTCGAGCTATGGAGGAAAGGTCCGCCATTTTGTCATTTGTCACTGGTACCCGGTACTTCAACGGACTCAGGAATCTCTACAGCGCGAATTCCTCATGCTGGAGCCAAGGTGATCTTGGGACCGGTTTCCGGTAGACTATGTGGGCGAAGCTGCCCTGGCTGACTTGACAGTCCCTCAGGGTTTTAGTAGTTTTGCCGCTTTTCGGTATCTTTATCCTGGATTACGTGGGATTTCCGAGCAGGATTGTGTATAGATTTTGCTAATAGGTTTAAGGTAGTTGAGAAAATGAAGACTTTCTTGCCCAGTGTCGATGAATTAGACCGGAAGTGGTACGTTGTTGACGCCCGGGAGCAGGTGCTCGGGCGGTTGGCTTCACAGGTCGCCACGGTTCTGATGGGTAAAGGTAAGCCCATTTATACCGATTTCCTGGATACTGGGGATTTTGTTGTTGTGGTGAACGCAGACAAGGTCAAGCTTACCGGCAGGAAGTTGGACGACAAGTTCTATTATTCGCACAGCGGTTACCCGGGAGGGTTGAAACAGATCAACGCTCGTCGTTTGTTGGAAAAGAAGCCAGGCGCGTTGATCCAGTTTGCCGTCCGTGGAATGCTTCCGAAAAACAAGCTTGGTAGAAGGATGTTGAAGCGGCTGAAGGTTTATGCCGGGGATGAGCACCCACATCAGGCACAGCAGCCGGAACCTTTGAGCTTCTGAGGAGTGGATGACGGTGGAGAAGATTCAATATTACGGAACAGGAAAGAGGAAGACCTCGACAGCTCGTGTTTTCCTGATGCCCGGTTCGGGCCAGTTCGTCATTAACCGGGTTGACTATCAGGAGTACTTCAGGAATCGTGATGAGCAGAAACGGATCAGACAGCCTCTCGAATTGACCGAGAATCTGGAAAGATTTGACGTCTACGTGAACGTCGCCGGTGGCGGTTATTCAGGGCAGGCGGGTGCGGTACGCTTGGGAATCGCGCGTGCGTTGCTGGATTTCGACTCCGAGTTGCGTCAGACGCTTAAGAAGGCTGGATATCTAACCCGTGATCCCAGAATTAAGGAAAGAAAGAAGTACGGTCAGCCGGGTGCCAGGAAGAGATATCAATTCTCGAAGAGGTAGTTTAGGAGGAGCGGTTTGAGCTCGATTTCGATAAAGCAGTTATTGGAGGCTGGAGTCCATTTCGGACATCAAACCAGCCGCTGGAATCCAAAGATGAAGGAATTCATTTTTGGCGAGCGGAATGGCATACATATCGTCGATTTGCAGCAGACGCTTAAGCTGTTCAAGGAAGCTGTTGACTTCCTTTATGACCTTGGCTCTGAGGGCAAGGAAGTCCTGTTTGTCGGGACCAAACGGCAGGCTCAGGAAGCGATTGAGGAAGACGCAAAACGGTGCGGGATGCACTTTGTCACGAACCGGTGGCTGGGCGGTCTGCTCACGAATTTCTTGACGATCCGGAACAGCATCAAACGCTACAAGCTGCTCGAGAGCATGAAGGCGGACGGTTCCTACAAGAATTTCTCTAAGAAGGAAGTTGCCAAATTCGAGCGTGAGCGAAAGAAGCTTGAAAAGAACCTCCGTGGAATTCGCGAGATGGACAAGCTTCCCGATTCTGTATTTATTATCGATACCGATCGGGAGGCAATCGCTGTCAAGGAAGCCAGCCGACTTGGAATCCCCGTAATCGGTGTCGTTGATACTAACTGCAACCCGGATCTCATTGATTTCGTGATTCCCGGAAACGATGATGCACTCCGGTCGGTAAAGCTTTTCACTTCGACGGTTTCCGACGCTATCCAAGCTGGACGGAGTGTCTGGGAAGCTCAGATGGAGGAAGAGCGCAGGGCTAAGGAAGAAGCTGAGAAGGTCGAAGCCGCAGCACGTGTGGCCAGAGATGCTGCACGCGCCGCAAGAAGAGCCGAAGCCAAAAAGCTCGAGGCTGCGAAGCTCGAAGCCAAGAAGGTTGAGGCTGCGAAGGTCAAAGCCGAAAGGGTTGAGGCTGCGAAGGGCGAAGCCAAAAAGGTTGAGGCTGCGAAGGGCGAAGCCAAAAAGGTTGAGGCTGCGAAGGTTGGTCCTGAAGCACCCGAAACCAAAGAGGTTGAGGCTCCGGCAGTTGCTGAAGAAAAGGTTGTCGAGACTGGGCCGGAAGTCGTCGAAAAGGTGAAGCCGAAGGCGGAGAAAGCCGCGAAAAAGGCTAAGACCAAGGATGTGGCTGAGAAACCGAGCGAGGGTGGGAAAGAATTGGCTGCCCCTGAAGATGCCGTAATCGAGGCTGAACCGGTGGAGGAGAAGCCCAAGGTTGAAGCTTCGGAAGAGCAACCCGAGCAAGAGACCGGAGGCGTTAAGGAATCCGAGGAAGCTGCGAAACCTCCCAAGAAGGCGGAAGAGAAGAAACCTGCAAAGAAGCGAACGGTGAAGGCCGAGGCCAAGCAGGAAGCCAGGGAAACGGTACAGAAGACCGCGAGCCCGACAAAGGGTGTTGAAGAAGTGGCGGACTCTGCAGAAGCTGCGAAAACCGATGAGGAGTCGAAAGCCGTGAAAACGGTTCCACCGAAGAAGAAGGTGGCGAAGAAGGCGGCACCTAGGAAATCGACGACTAAGAGGGCTTCTACGACTAAGTCCAAGGCTTCAGTTGCGAAAAAGAGTTCGGCGAAGAAGGAAGCATCGAAGGATGCCGCTAAGACGGCGGACAAGAAGAGCGCCGCGACCGCCGATGATGTACCCAAGTAAGGTGCTTCTCGGATCCATGTGGGCGGATCTCGATTCCATTTACTGAGTCAAACTCATTCTCCTGGTCATTCCTTCCTTTGACCCAGGTTTGAGGGGTGGAGCACTGCGTTACTTCTCTCATGTCCCGAGTTTGGTTGGTTCAATCGGTATCGGGTTGTCCTCCTCGACCGTGAAGGGGTTTAGATCATCTCAACACAGCTTGGATAGACTGCTTTTGTTTTTCTCAGGGCACTCGCCCTGGTTATGGGATATTCGTCTTAGCGTTAAACGGAGGAGTTGATGACGATAAGTGCACAGCAGGTAAAACAGTTGCGTGATAAAACAGGCGCTGGAATGATGGAATGTAAGAAAGCGCTCATCGATGCTGACGGCGACATGGAGGCAGCTGTCAAAGTTCTCAGGGAAAGAGGCTTGGCGGCGGCTTCCAAGAGGTCGGGCAGGGACACACGAGAAGGCGTTATCGGAGAGTATGTTCACGCCGGAGGTAAACTAGGTGTCATAGTTGAGGTCAATTGTGAGACTGATTTTGTCGCCCGAACTCCGGAGTTTCAAGCGTTTGTTAAGGATGTTGCGATGCAGGTAGCGGCTTCGAACCCACTCTTCGTTTCACGTGATGAAGTGCCCGCGGATATTTTGGAACGGGAATCGGAAATCTTCCGAAATCAGGCAGTGACGGAAGGTAAGCCTGAGCATATTGCTGACAAAATTGTTGAAGGACGTCTCAGGAAATACTATTCTGAGGTCTGTTTGCTCGAACAGCCGTTTATTAAAGACAGCGATATGACGATCGAGGAATTGCTGAAATCTAAGATCGCTACTATCAAAGAGAATATTTCTGTTCGACGCTTTGTGAGGTTTGAAGTCGGCGAGGAGAAAGACTGAACCCCTTTTTCGGCGAAGAGTCTGGAAAGTAGACAGTCTTGAAGTTTCCTCCCTGCCGACGAGGCCGGTTCTAAGGAGGCTTTGAGATTTCTATGCCCAGCGACACAGTTCAAAGCGCAGAGAAGCCTTTCGTCGAATCCATTTCTATCGAAAAACCCGTTTTTGACCGGGTGCTGGTCAAGGTGAGCGGCGAGGCCCTCTTGGGGTCACAAAGCTTTGGCATTGATCAGGCCATGGTTGAGAACATAGCACTCCAAATCAAGGAAGTTCATCAACTCGGAGTGGAAATAGCCGTCGTCGTTGGGGGCGGCAACATTATTCGGGGCGTTAAAGTGGTCGAAGCCGGACTTGATCGAGCAACCGGTGACTATATGGGGATGCTCGCAACCACAATCAACGCCCTGGCCCTTCAGAATACCCTTGAGAAAGTGGGTATCTTCACCCGTGTTCTGAGTGCCATTCATATGGCGGAAGTTGCCGAGCCGTTTATCCGAAGGCGAGCTGTCAGGCACCTCGAGAAGAAGCGGGTCGTCATCTTCGCCGCCGGCACAGGGAATCCCTACTTCACCACTGACACTGCAGCGGCTCTTCGTGCAATGGAAATCAGGGCCGACGTGATCTTGAAAGCCACGAAGGTCGACGGTATTTACGATTCAGATCCGGAAAAGAATAAGAACGCCAAGTTTTTCAGGCAACTCACCTATCTGGAGGTGCTGGAAAAGGGACTCAAAGTGATGGATGCTACCGCTGTATCACTCTGTATGGATAACAGCCTGCCGATCATTGTTTTTAGCCTCCTTAATGAGGGAAACATCAGGGATGCTGTCCTTGGAAAGGAAGTTGGATCGATCATCAAGAACTAAATCGCCGGACGAGGAGATATGACAAAAGAGATAATGAGCGACGCTAAACAACGGATGAAGAAAACGATCGACGATTTGACTCACGACCTCGCTTCAATCCGAACGGGCCGTGCTTCAGTGCATCTTCTGGATAGTGTAACCGTCGACTACTATGGCACTCAAACACCCATCAGCCAGGTTGCCACCCTTCATGCCCCTGAAGCGAATCTGATCACGGTTCAGCCGTGGGATATCTCGCAGATTGCGCAGATTGAACGGGCCATCATGGCTGCGAATTTGGGGTTGAATCCAAGTAACGATGGCAAGATCCTCCGGGTTCCCGTACCTCCTTTGACTGAAGAAAGACGGCACGAACTGGCTCGGCAGGTGAGTAAGATTGCCGAAGAACATCGAACGGCCGTTCGGCAGATCCGTCGGGATGGAAATGATCAGCTCAAGAAGAAGGAGAAAAAGAAAGAGATCTCCGAGGACGAGGAGTTTCGAGCTCACGAGGAGGTTCAGGAGTTGACTAACGAGTTCGTGAAGGAAATCGATGCCCTGGCCAAGCAGAAGGAAGAGGAGATCCTGACGGGCTGAATCGAGTGATCGGTATTTGGCCCTATGGCCTCGGTTCTGGAAAACTTGGGGTTGGAACAGGGTGTGGACCTCAACCTTTAGGGGTAACGATCGACTTTCGAAGAAGACCTTTCCGTAATAGGCAAAGGCATTCGCGCTAAAGACATTTCTAAGTCCGTTAAGGTACCCGGTACCAAGCCCGTTCAGGTTGACAAGATTACTCCAACGGGTAAGACAATCGTGTTGGATGCCGGACCTGTCGCGCCGTAGCTCGGAGAGCGAAGGAGGATGCCCAACTCCCAGCCTCGCCTCGCGGGGAGATATGCGCAGAGCCCAGGGCGTGAGGGCGTGTTGCCCAAATGGCAGCGCCCAAACCCGAATCTCGAAGCTCGCAATTCGAAACAAATCTCAAGCTTGAATATCTAATGACTGAAACAGGCTGTCTTTTATAAGCTATTCAGAAGCAGTCACTTCAAAGCGTTTAGACCTTAGACCTTCTAATTTTGAGTTTGTTTCGAGCTTCGGATTTCGAGCTTCGAGCTTGGTCTGTTGGGTTTGGGCAACAGACCCGGGAGCCCCGCCTTGCGGGACGATGTGAATCTTGCAGATCAGCCTTCGGTCAGAGTAAGGGATAGGGCGGAGGATCCGGACCCTGTCTTATCTGCTTGACAAGATCACTCCAATGAAGCAGCGCCCATCCTCCATTGCTATAATCGGATACGGTTCAAACGTCTTTATGATTGACGAAGGACGCAGTTTGCGAATGATGACAGAGATCCCACAACCGGCGGAACCGGAAGCCATTTCAGGCGGCTCGAGTTCAGGCTCGAAGCATGTCTCGGAGGGATTTGGCCGGGAAATCCGCACCTGGATTCGCGATATTGTGTTTGCTGCTCTTACTGCGGTGCTCATTGTCGTCTTCGTAGTTCAGCCTGTGAAGGTGGAGGGGACGAGCATGCAACCTCACCTCGCCGATCAGGAACGGATTTTCGTCAATAAATTTGTTTACCATGTCGCGGAGATCGGGCGCGGCGATATAGTAGTTTTCTGGTATCCGAAAGATCCTGCCAAGTCCTTTATCAAGAGAGTGATTGGGTTGCCGGGCGAGACCGTAGAAATCGAGTCTGGACGTGTCTACGTCAATGGGAGTCCTTTGGATGAGCCGTATGTACCTGGTGAGTATGCTGATTCTTCCTATTTTGGACCGGCCATCGTGCCCCCTGGCAGCTATTTCGTGCTGGGCGATCATCGCAACTCGAGCAATGACAGCCGCAACTGGGGAATGGTCCCAGCGGACAACATCTTCGGAAAAGCTGTGCTTCGATACTGGCCGATTTCAAAATTTGGCCTGATTGAGTAATTAGGTCATAATCCCTGCAAATGAAAAATCGGAAGGCGGTTTTGTACCTCGAGAACGGCTCCCTGCACGAAGGGAGTTCGTTCGGAATGGAAGGGGAATCTCTGGGTGAAGTGGTATTTAACACGTCGATGACGGGTTATCAAGAGGTACTAACGGATCCTTCCTACGCTGGGCAAATTGTCACAATGACCCAGCCGGAAATTGGTAACTACGGGACAAACAGTGAAGACACAGAGTCTCGAAAGCCTTTTATTCACGGTTTTGTAGTTCGTGAGCTGAGCCGGGTTTTCAGTAACTGGAGAGCTGATAAAGGCCTTTCAGAGTATCTGGAGCAAAGCGGAATCTGTGGGATTTCGGAATTGGACACTCGCGCCCTGGTGCGGGAACTGAGAGAGGCAGGTACCATGAGGGGTATCATCTCGACTTTGGATTTCGATGTCTCGTCCCTTCAGAGTAAAGTTCTCGCTTATCCGAGCATGGCGGGTAGTGACTACGTTAAGACGGTAACCACGGCCGGCAGCTATCGTTGGGAACAGCCTGAACCTTCCTTCAAGGTGGTGGCCTATGACTTTGGAATTAAGACGAACATCCTGCGTTCTCTTGGTGCGCGAGGATGTGACGTCACTATAGTTCCTGCCTCTACCACGTCGGATGATGTGTTGGCTTTGAAACCGGACGGTATTTTTCTTTCAAATGGCCCCGGGGATCCTGAACCGCTCAGCTACATTGTGGCAAACGTCAAGAAGTTGCTGGGTAAGTGCCCGATCTTCGGTATCTGTCTTGGACACCAGGTACTGGGGTTAGCGCTGGGCGGAAAGACCTTTAAGCTAAAGTTCGGACACCGCGGAGCGAATCAGCCCGTCAAGAATATGATTTCTGAGCGAGTTGAGATCACGAGCCAGAATCATGGCTTTGCTGTGGACCCTGAATCTCTTGATTCGAATCAGGTCGAGTTCACTCATTTCAATCTGAATGACCAGACTCTCGAGGGTCTGAGGCACCGGTCATTGCCGGCGTTTTCTGTCCAGTATCATCCCGAGGCCTCGCCGGGTCCTCATGATTCACACTACCTGTTTGACGACTTCATTAGTCTCATGAGTGTGAGGTAGGCTGGCGGAGACTCCATGGAAAACGGTTTGAGAGGTTCGAGTGGGAGGAGTGTGTCGCGCACCTGGCTCAGTGACAATGGGAGAGTGGAGAAAAGATGCCGAAACGGACTGACTTAAAAAAGATCCTCATAATTGGATCTGGGCCAATAGTCATCGGACAGGCCTGCGAGTTTGACTACTCCGGAACCCAGGCTTGCAAGGCCCTGTTGAGTGATGGTTTTGAGGTTGTTTTGGTCAATTCGAATCCCGCCACCATAATGACCGATCCGGAGTTTGCCACTCGGACTTATGTTGAACCTCTTACGACCGACTACGTCGCCGAGATTATCCGAAGGGAAAAGCCGGATGCTCTTCTCCCGACAGTGGGAGGACAAACCGGTCTGAACGTTTCCGTTGAGTTGTGTGAACAGGGGGTCCTCGACGAGCATGGAGTCGAGATGATTGGTGCCAAGTTGCATGCAATCAAACTCTCGGAAGACCGCCGGCAGTTCAGGTTAGCGATGGAAGACATCGGCTTGGAGGTTCCCGACTCCGGGTTCGCCAACAGCTTGAGGGAAGCTGAATCAGTGCTGGAGATTGTTGGATTGCCCGCGGTGATCCGGCCTTCGTTCACTCTGGGAGGCAGTGGCGGAGGGATTGCTTTCAACAGCGAGGAATACGTCGAAATCGCGACCCGAGGGCTGCAACTCTCCCCTATTCACGAAGTGATGATTGAGGAATCGATTCTTGGATGGAAAGAATTCGAGTTGGAGGTAATGCGCGATCTCAACGACAACGTCGTCATCATCTGCTCAATCGAAAATTTCGATCCGATGGGAATCCATACCGGTGATTCCATCACCGTCGCTCCTGCCCAGACCCTGACCGATAAGGAATACCAGATACTCCGTGATGCAGCCATCAAAATCATTCGAAAGGTCGGTGTCGAGACGGGAGGATCCAACATTCAGTTTGGCACTCACCCGGATACGGGGAGGATGGTGGTCATTGAAATGAATCCCAGAGTTAGTCGAAGTTCAGCGTTGGCCTCAAAGGCGACCGGGTTCCCAATTGCGAAAATCGCCGCCAAACTGGCAGTCGGATACACCTTGGATGAGCTGCCGAACGATATCACACTCAAGACACCTGCTTGCTTCGAGCCGAGTCTCGACTATGTTGTCGTCAAAATCCCGAAGTGGACCTTTGAAAAATTTCCCGAAGCGGAACCGATCCTGGGTACGCAGATGAAGTCGGTGGGCGAAGTCATGGCGATCGGACGGACTTTTAGAGAGGCCTTCCAGAAAGGAATACGGTCTCTGGAAACCGGCAAGACACTTGCTGATGAAGGCGTGGCAACTGAGGGCCTATTGGAGAGTTTGGTGAAACCCCATCCCCAGCGCCTTGCTCAAATTCGATTGGCCCTTCTGGAGGGTTCCACCGTAGACGAGATTTACCGTCTTACCGGGATTGACCGTTGGTTTCTCGATCAGTTCGCTCAGATCGTGGAAACTGAACGCGTCATCGGTCAGGAGAGCCTGGACTCCATCGAACCGGATTTGCTGCTGGAGGCGAAGAAGAGCGGGTTCTCGGATGAGCAGTTGGCCCAGTTGCTAGGCAGTGATTCGAAGCCACTAGACTCAGTATCCGTGTGGAACTACCGTAAGGAGAAAGGAATCTGGCCGGTGTTCAAGTGTGTGGATACCTGTGCAGCCGAATTCGAGTCATATACTCCTTATCTGTATTCGACGTTCGAGAAGGAGGATGAATCAAATCCAAGCGATAAGAGGAAGATTGTCATTCTTGGAAGCGGTCCCAACCGGATTGGCCAGGGGATCGAGTTCGACTATTGCTGTTGCCACGCCTCTTTTGCCCTCAGGGAAGCTGGTTTTGAGACGATCATGGTGAACTGTAACCCGGAAACTGTGTCAACCGATTACGACACCTCGGATCGACTCTACTTCGAGCCTCTCACGTTTGAAGACGTGATGACCATTGTCGAGAATGAGAAGCCCGAGGGGGTGATTGTCCAGTTCGGCGGCCAGACTCCACTGAAGTTAGCTCAACCTCTCCACAAAGCCGGCGTCCCCATCATCGGGACATCGCCCGATTCAATTGACCTGGCCGAAGATCGAAAGCGCTTTGGAAGACTGATTCGCGACTTGGGTTTGCGACAGCCGGAGCATGGGACGGCCATGTCGTTCGAGGAAGCACACACGGTGGTCCGCAGGCTTGGATACCCGGTGCTGGTACGGCCCTCCTACGTGCTGGGTGGTAGGGCGATGGCTATCATCTACGATGAAGGTTCCCTGGAAGGATACGTGAAGTCAGCAGTCGATGTTTCTCCTGAACATCCAATCCTGATCGACCGATTTCTGGAAGATGCCTTTGAATATGACGTTGATGCCCTGGGCGATGGGGAGCGTGTCGTAATCGGCGGAATCATGCAGCACATCGAAGAGGCAGGGATTCATTCAGGCGACAGCACCTCAGTTCTTCCTCCCATGACAGCTGAGCTGGAGACCTTGGAGGCAATGGCAGAATACACAAGGCAATTGGGACTGGCCCTTCATGTCGTAGGTCTTATGAATGTCCAGTTCGCTTTCGTTGACGGAGAGATCTATGTCTTGGAGGTGAATCCCCGGGCGAGTCGAACCGTTCCCTTTGTCAGCAAAGCAACTGGAGTCCCTCTGGCCAAGATGGCCGCTCGGCTGATGATTGGGAAATCGCTCGACGAGCTTGGCCTTACAGAAGATCTTGTGGTGCATTCGTGTTTTGTGAAGAGTCCGGTTTTTCCTTTTGCCAAGTTTCCGGGTGTCGATACGATTCTTGGCCCGGAGATGAAGTCAACCGGCGAGGTGATGGGTGCCGCGGACGACTTTGGGCTGGCCTACGCGAAGGCATCCATCTCAGCGGGCGTGGATCTTCCGAGGAGTGGAATTGTCTTCATCAGTGTGAATGAACGTGACAAAAGGAAAATTCCGGACATTGCTCGCAGTTTCCTAGATCTCGGTTTTCAGATAATTGCCACGAGGGGCACTGCGCAGACCTTACGAGAAGGAGGCCTTCCAGTGGAGGAGGTCTACAAGGTCAACGAGGGCCGCCCGAACATCGTGGACCTGATCAAGAGCAATCGAGTTGATCTGATCATCAACACTCCCCTTGGAAGAGAGTCATTCTTCGATGAAAAGGCTATCCGGAGAGTATCGACGCAGTATCGGACTCCTTGCATTACAACGCTTTCGGCCGCAAGAGCCGTAGTAAGTGCAATTCGGGCGTTGCAGCGCGATGAGCTAACGGTGAAGAGCCTGCAGGAGTATCATTCGGCCTGTCCTCCCTAGCTTAAGCGAAGGAGGATAACCGGTAATCGGTGATCGGTTATCGGTAATCGGGGGGTACGGTAAGCAGTAAATAGTAAGTAGTGAATTGATGGGTGGCGGGAAGATAGGCTTCCAGCCTGTCACATTTCGGAGATTCCAATGATGTTGTACGACGACCTGGAAGGTCATCCTCCGTCGGCCGGCGCACGGGAAGATAGGCTTCCAG
>JAUVSF010000163.1 GCA_030597245.1 Acidobacteriota bacterium | reverse complement strand
GCCCAGTCTCCTACATAGTAGATTCTTGCCATAGCTAAGGCCTCACCAGGAAAGGTGCACTGGAAGCCTGCACGCGAAAACGGAAGTGACCACTTCGTTCCTGCCGCATAGACTCTTAGTCCGCTCGCAGCTTGCCGAAAGACTTGAAAAGAAAAATGGTCCCTCCGACGGACACAGCTGCCAGGACGGATCCGACCAGGTGGTTGCCATATATAAAACTCCCAATGGAGAAGAGCAGAGAGTAGATCACACAGCAGCCCGCAAACACGCAGAGGATTTGAATCGGCATCTCCCAAGCCTGCCCCCTGTCCCTGGCGTCAATGTCGTCTCCGGCTGCTCTGGCCTCCTCAACTACTTTCCTCCATCCAGGCCCACCGGGGCGAGTGAGCCGATAGAACGAGCGCAAGGTCTCGACTGGCTCAGGCCGGACAAGAAAGGTTGCGAGCAGCCACACGACTGTCGTACACCCTACACTGAACAACAGCTTCACGGTAAAACCATCGAGGACCCCATAAGCGACCGTTTGATCTTCGACAAAGACAACCAGGATCACCGCTATTGTGCTGGCCACAACCATTGCAACGATCTCGGACCAGGCATTAATTCGCCACCAGAACCAGCGAAGCAGATAAATCGCACCGGAGCCCGCTCCCGAAAGGAGGAGAATGTTGAAGGCTTGTGTCGCATTGTCCAGGAGCGTAAGTGACAAGGCTCCCGATAAGATCATCAGAACCACCGTGGACACACGCCCCATGGCCACCAGTTCTTTCTCTGTCGCTTGAGGCCTGATAAATCTCCTGTAGAAGTCATTGACGACGTAAGATGAGCCCCAGTTCAGATGAGTCCCGATGGTAGACATATAAGCCGCAATCAGTGAGGCCACTACCAACCCTAACCACCCATGTCCCAGCTTTGAAAGCATAACCGGATAAGCAATATCATCCTTCAGGTACTCACTCGTAATGGCCGGAAATTCCGCCTTGATCGATGCGAGGTCGGGGTAAACGACAATAGAGGCGAGCGCCACAATGATCCATGGCCATGGACGCAACGCGTAATGGGCAAAATTGAACAAAAGCGTGGCGCCGATGGCATTCCTCTCGTTCTTGGCTGCCAGCATCCGCTGGGCAATGTAACCGCCTCCCCCGGGTTCGGCACCGGGATACCAAACGGCCCACCACTGGACGGCAACAGGTATGAGCAGCAGCGGAATCCAGACCGAAGGATCGGACAGATCCGGGATTACAGAGAGTTTTTCTCGTACAATCGGATGGGTAAGCAGTTTTCCCAGTCCTCCAACCTCAGGCTGCCTCACGGCGCCCACAGCGGCCAGAACTGCTCCGCACATCGCAATACTGTATTGAAAAAAGTCAGCCCAAATGACTCCTTTGAGTCCGCCGAGAGAAGCATAAATCACGACCACGATGGAAGCGCCGACGACCGTGACCCAGGGGTCGAGCCCAAGCATCACCGCACCGATCTTGATGGCGGCTAGTGTCACGGTACCCATAATCAGGCAATTAAAGAACAGGCCCAGATAGATCGCACGGAATCCTCTCAGAAACGACGCAGCTTTCCCGCCATATCGCTTTTCGTAAAACTCGAGGTCGGTCATCACGCCTGATCTTCGCCACAGCTTGGCGTAAATAAACACCGTCACCATGCCGGTAATAAGAAAGGCCCACCATGCCCAGTTCTTTGCAACGCCATTCTCCCGAACCATCCCAGTAACCAGATTCGGAGTGTCGGAAGAAAAGGTGCACGCTACCATCGAGATCCCCAGTAACCACCAGGGCATTCCACGGCCTCCGAGGAAGAACTCAGTGGTGTTCTTACCGGCTGTCCTTGAGGCGACCCAACCGATAGTGAGTACGATGACAAAGAAGATCGAGATGATTGTCCAGTCCAGTTGATTTAAGACCATAAGGGCCAACTCCTGGCAAAACGATTGAGAGAACGATCGACCAGTTGACTACTGAAAAGCCTGCTAGTCATGTTTGAATTCCGAGACTAGACCCTGTAACGAAGCTTTGGCGTCTCCAAAGAGCATCCGCGTGTTGTCTTTGAAAAAGAGTGGATTCTGAATCCCCGCGAAACCGGTAGCCATGGAACGCTTCATCACAATACACGTTCGGGCACGATCGACTTCGACAATCGGCATGCCATAGATGGAACTGGTCTCATCATCCCGAGCTGAAGGATTGACAACGTCGTTAGCTCCCACCACCATGCAGACATCCACCGTTTCAATTATCGGATTGACATCATCAGGCTCAACCAACTCGTCGTAAGGGACATCTGCTTCCGCCAGGAGGACATTCATGTGACCCGGCATCCGCCCTGCGACCGGATGGATAGCGAATCGCACCTCACAGCCGTTGGCTTCCAGCAACTGACTCAGTTCGTGGACGGCGTGCTGTGCCTGGGCAGCAGCCAGGCCGTAGCCGGGAACAAACGCGCCCGCATTGGCAGCTTCAAGGAGCAGATAGGCATCCGATACCGAGACCGGCTTGACTTCTCCCTGTGCTGACCCACTGCCGGCAGCATTGACCACCGAGCCAAAGCCGCTGAAGAGGACATTGCTCAGCGAGCGGTTCATCGCCTTACACATGATGTTGGTTAGAATGATTCCGCTCGCACCCACCAGAGAACCGGCAACAATCAGAATGTTGTTCTGAATAACAAAGCCCGCGGCACATGCCGCCATTCCCGAATACGCGTTCAACAGAGAAATAACAACCGGCATGTCGGCCCCACCGATGGGCATGACAGCCATGATTCCGAGGAGGAAGGCGAGGGCAATGATCACGAGGAAATATTGGTACCCCTCCTCGGGGTTCATCATAAACAAGAGCCCGCAAGCCAGGATCGCCAATACCAGAAGCGAATTGAACACTTGCTGGCCCTTGAATACGAAAGCTTTGCTGATGCCAAAGTTACCGAACCAAAACTCCTTCAACTTGGCCCAGGCAATGACGCTGCCGGAAAATGTGACACCACCGATCATAACCGCGAGGAAGATCGTGACAGCCGTAAAGTTGGTCGGGGCCATGGTGCTGTCGTACTCAGCCCAACCAACCAGAAGACTGGCTATACCCCCGAAACCGTTCAGGAGGGCAACCATTTCAGGCATGGCAGTCATGGCAACCAACCGCGCGGCCAGAACCCCAATGATTGAGCCCAGCACTATCCCACCGGCAATGAATCGAAAGTCGATAATCTCCTGGTTGAAGAGAGTAGCGACCACCGCCAGAAACATCCCGAGAGCCGAGAGCAGGTTTCCCCTTCGAGCCGTCTTGGGAGAGCTCAGGAGTTTAAGGCCAAGCCCGAACATAAGGGCAGCAACGATGTAGACAGACTCGATCCCGATGTTCATTTCTTTCCACCCTCTTTCTTCTTGAACATGGCCAGCATTCGATTTGTAACCAGATAACCTCCCACCACGTTGATTGTGGCAAAGACAACAGCTGCCGTACCGAGGATGACACTCAGTTCACTGTTTTGAGAACCTGCTGCTATCAGGGCCCCGACGACAGTGATACCGGAAATGGCATTCGACCCCGACATCAGAGGCGTGTGCAGGGTGGACGGAACTTTCGAAATGAGCTCAAATCCCAGGAAGATCGAAAGCATCAATATAAAGGCCAGAAAAACAAACTCAGCAGTCATGACTTCTCCTCACTTGAACATCTCGTGGCAAATCTCGCCACCGTGGGTAACCAGGCAACCCTGGATAATCTCGTCTTCCCGGTTCAGGAAAAATGTCTTAGCTTCTTTGTCCCAGAAGTGAGCTACAAGGTTGGCCAGGTTATTCGAGTACATCAGGCTGGCATCAGCCGCCACCCGGGCGGGTAGAGGGCTGAACCCGATGATTCTCACCCCATTCTTGTCGACGACCTTTCCCACTTCAGACCCTTCAACATTACCTCCAGAATCGACCGCCAGATCAACAATGACGCTCCCGGGCTTCATCCTTTCAACCATGTCCGCGGTGATGATTCTGGGAGCCCGCTTCCCAAAGACCTGAGCAGTGGTAACAACCACGTCCGACTTCGCGCAGTGTTGGGCCATCACTTCCCGCTGTTTTTCCAACTGCTCTTTCGTGAGATCTCTTGCATAGCCGTCCTTGGTCTCTCCAGTCTCACCCAAGTCAACTTTCACAAAGCGACCACCCAGTGATCTAACCTGTTCCTCAACCACCGGACGGGTGTCAAACGCTTCCACGATCGCGCCCAGGCGCTTAGCGGTGGCTATTGCCTGAAGACCCGCAACTCCAGCTCCAATGATAAAAACCCGCGCCGGCGAGATGGTACCGGAAGGCGTAGACATCATCGGAAAGATCTTGGCAATAGTGTCGGCTGCCACTATAACAGCGGCGTAACCGGCCAAGTTCGCCTGAGAACTCAAAGCATCCATCTTCTGGGCAAGGGTCGTACGCGGGATCATTTCCATGGCAAGACAACTGATGCCTGCAGCTGCTGCCTTTTCCAGTAGGGGGCCCTGATTGAACGGGTCGAGTAACCCAATCAGGACAGCGCCCGACTTATAGAGAGCGACTTCTTCCAGGGGAGGCCTGTTGAGGCGCAGAATCATATCAGCAGACTTAATACTGGCATCACGATCAGCGGCGACTGTCGCTCCCACCTCTCGATAATCGTCATCTGATACTCCTATCGTCGAACCAAGAGTACTTTCAACCTCAACTTCAGCGCCCAGTTCCACCAGCTTCTGCGCACCGGATGGAACCATAGGGACTCGAGTGTCGCTGGTCGCCAATTCCTTCACAATCGTTATCTTCATCAACAAGCCTCCGGTTTAGATTCCCGAAATTCTCAAGTAAAGATGCAAGGTACCAATAAGTAGCTCCGTTGTGAAGAGCCTGGAGCAGTGTTCTCAGGACAAGTAGCTCGGTGTTCGGTCGTTGTCTTGGGTCGACTCACCTCACGGGTCGGTGAACAAGACCACTCAAGAACTTCCACAACGTCACGGCCGCAAGACGTGAAGTTCTTTCAGATTCATCAACCCACGGATTGACCTCAACCAGATCAAAAGACTTCACACCTGGAGATTTGCCGGCCGAGACGGCTAGACCAAGGATCAGATCCTGAGCCAAACCTCCGACTGCCGGAGCACTGACCCCCGGAGCAAAACTCTGGTCGACAACATCCATATCCAGGCTGACTAGCAGTGATTCTCGCCCCGAATCCAGGAGTTGAGAAATCCGTTTCTCTGAAATCTCGTCGCTAAAGAGGAATGAACCGCCGTGCTCACAAACAAAGGCAAGATGCGACGGCGCATTGCTGTGGCGTTGGAGACCCACCACTCTGTACGAGTGGCAGAGCCCCGAGGGGTGGAGAAGGACCTGCCTGAAAGGCGAGCCGGAATGCCCGAGCCCTTCCTCCAGCGGTCTTACATCCGCATGAGCATCCCAGTTAAGGATCTCCACCGGGATACCGGCTTCGACATACCCCAGGAAGTGACCGTAACTGGTTTCATGGCCGCCTCCGAGGACGACCAGAACCACATCTTCGCCAAGATAGCCTGCAATACTTCTGCCAAGTTCCGTCTGCGCTGCCTCAAGGTCCCCACTGATTTCAACATTTCCAAGGTCAAGGGTGTTCTCAACCAGACTTTCGAATCCATCCCCTGTTTCCTGATCAAGGGCAAGTCGATAAAAATGCTTACGGATGGCATCTGGCGCTTCGGACGCGCCAATTCGACCACCATTCCTTCTGACACCTTCATCACAGGGGAATCCGACAATCACAACACGGGGTAATCCGTCCCCCAGGGCGCAGCCCAGCAGATGACCGATCCGCCGATCGTCCGGATCCTTCAGAAGGTTCTTACGTCGGAACTCTCCCAGTGCTGGATTCACGCTCCCTGCCCCCAGATTTGTCTCCCGCCCACAAAAGTTCCGAGGCAGGCATTCGGCCGGAAATAATACAACCAGTGATCGGGATCAGGTGCGTCAATAATGGCAAAATCGGCTGCCTTTCCCTCCTCGATGGAACCAATCATTCCCTCCATCCCCATTGCTCTCGCAGCATAAATAGTGGCGGCTTTGAGTGCTTCAGCCGGCGTCATTTGCGAACCGACACATAGCAACGTCATTCCAAGCGGTAAGTGGAAACTCGGACTCGACCCCGGATTGAAATCAGTTGCCACAGCTACACGGACTCCCCCGTCGATCAGCTTCCGTACCTGCAACGGGGTTTGGTTCAAGTAGAGAGATGCCAGCGGCAAGGCAACGGCGACAGTTCCAGCCGCAGCCATCTGCTCGATGCCTGCATCCGAGACGTGCTCGAGATGATCGGCCGATACAGCTCCTACTTCACCAGCCAACTCTGCTCCTCCTCCTGAGCTCAGCTGGTCTGCGTGCACCTTCGGGCGAAGCCCATGTTCCCGCCCTGCTGCGAAGACCTGTCGGGCTTCCTCGAGCGAAAAGGCTGCCTCCTCGACAAAAACATCGCAGAAAGAGGCAAGGTTGGCTCTGGTTACCGCTGGAATTACTTCACGGCACACAAGGTCAAGATAGTCGGAACGGTTGTCTTCAAATTCAACCGGAATTACATGGGCGCCCAGATACGTTGAAGCTAGTCTGACGGGGTGGCAATCTTTCAGATCCCGGTACACCGAGAGAATCTTCAACTCGGTTTCCAAATCCAGGCCGTAGCCGCTTTTACACTCGACAGCGGTTACGCCCAGTTCGACCGTCTGATCGAGGACTTCCTGGCAATGCTTGAGGAGCGTCCGAGAGTCAGCTTCACGGGTGAGGCGAACCGTGTGCATGATCCCACCACCTGACTCGGCAATCTCCAGGTAACTCTTTCCAAGTGCGCGCTGCACAAACTCCTCTGCCCGCCAGCCTGCGAAGGCCAGATGCGTATGACAATCGACCAGGCCCGGGATAACCAGACGCCCACGGGCATCCAGCTCCTCGCTTCCCTTGTAGTGATCGGGCAGGTCAGCCTCTCCGCCGACCCAAATGATCTGAGAATCATCCCAGACCAGGGCCGCATTTCGGACAGCGTGAAGATCGCCTTGCCTCCCTTCCTCTCGGCAAGTGGCCAGGAATGAGATGTTCCGTAAAACAGGCATCAGTTCAACTCGCCCGAAGCCTTTTCAACCGAAGACAGAAACTCTCGGTCTCGAAGAATCTGGCAGCAGTGGCTCAAATCCTCTCTGAAGTAGTGATCAACTTCCCAGTGCGGTACCAGCGAACGCACGTACTGGTGGGCCCGTTCGACTCCCCGCCCCGGCTTGAGGGGCTTGCGAAAATCCAGCGCCTGGGCCGCGGTGAAGAGCTCGATCGCGAGCACCGTTTCGACATGCAGGAAGATCTGTCGCAACTTGAGCGCGGATATACTCCCCATACTCTGGTGATCCTCTTGTCCGAGGCTGGTCGGAATCGAGTCCACCGAGGCTGGGTGACACAGGATCTTGTTCTCAGATACCAGGGCGGCGGCCGTGTACTGAGGGATCATAAACCCTGAGTTTATACCGGTTTCGGTCATCAACAGAGTGGGGAGACCATCATGTCCACCCAGCAGAAGGAAGGTTCTTCTTTCAGAAATGCTTGCTAGTTCGGAAAGCGCAATGGCAGCGAGATCCAAGGCGATAGCGAGCGGCTGTCCGTGGAAGTTCCCGCCGCTGAGAATATCCCCATTTGGAAAGACCAGCGGATTGTCAGTGACCGAGTTTATCTCAGTCTCGACCGTGTTCTGACCGAAAACCAGCGCGTCCCTGCTGGCACCGTGGACCTGTGGGATACAGCGCAGGGAGTATGGATCCTGGATCTTGCCACAGTCACGATGGGATTCCAAAATCTTGCTACCTGTAAGTAGAGCTCGTACGTTCCCGGCCACCACGGCCTGTCCAGCGTGTGGTCGCAACTCTTGAATCCGCCCATCAAACGGTTTAACAGAACCCTGGAGAGCCTCGAGACTCATAGCCGCTATGATATCGGCACTCTTCGCCAATCGCATTGACTCCTCGAGAACCCAAGCCCCGTAGGCCGTCATGAATTGAGTCCCGTTGATCAATGAAAGTCCGTCCTTGGCCTGCAGTTCCAACGGCTCGATTCGTTCCGCGGCCAACACGCCCTCTGCGCCCACAGTAGACGTACCCTCGGCATTCCAGAAATATCCGTGCCCAAGGAGGGTCAGTGCCATATGGGCAAGGGGTGCGAGGTCACCTGAAGCTCCCACGGAGCCGCGGCTCGGAATCGCAGGGGTCAGTTTCCTTTTCCAGAACAGAACCAGCCGATTAAACGTCCCGAGGGAGATTCCGGAATACCCCAATCCGAGAGCATGTATTTTAAGGCCGAGCATCAGGCGAGAGATCGATTCGGGGACCAGGTCGCCGACCCCCACGGCATGACTCAGAATCAAATTCCTCTGCAATTGGACGATCTGCTCAGGATTGATGCGCTGGTCGGAAAGGCCTCCAAAACCGGTGTTAATGCCATAGTAGGAGTTACCGTCGAGCAGAGCTGCTTCCACCACCTCGCGTGATGAAGCGACACGAGACTGATCACTGCACAGTGATGTGATGCTGGCCTCGAGATCTTCGTATAAGCTGGAAAGTCTGATCCGATTCATTCTTGTACCATGGGCAGGTCAACACCTCTGGTTCCAGCCGTTTCGATGGCTTCGGGATAACCGGCGTCGGCGTGCCTCATTACACCGGTTCCCGGATCCGCAGTCAACACGCGAGTTAGCCGTCTTTCGCCGGCGTCAGTCCCGTCCGCGACGCAGACCATTCCCGCGTGGATCGAGTAACCGATTCCAACACCTCCTCCGTGATGAATTGAAACCCAACTGGCCCCACAGGCGGTGTTCAATAGAGCGTTGAGAAGGGGCCAATCCGCTATCGCATCAGACCCATCCATCATTCCTTCCGTCTCACGATTGGGAGAAGCGACGGAACCAGTATCCAGGTGATCTCTTCCAATCACAATCGGAGCCTGCACCTTTCCATGTTTGACGAGCCAGTTGAAACGCCGCCCCATCTCTGCACGCTCCCCATACTCGAGCCAGCAGATCCGGG
>JAUVSF010000555.1 GCA_030597245.1 Acidobacteriota bacterium | reverse complement strand
CATTGCCCGTGTACTGGAGATTCGACCCAATGCTGGACCTGACTTTATTGTTCACCTTCGAACCTGCTATCTCCCGGTTTGGCGTGAACTTCATCGGGAGGGCAGAGTGTCTGACGTCAAGATCTTCGGGCTGAATCGAAAGGAGTCATCGGCCCCCGATTCACGCCCATGGGACTATCTTCTTCTCGTTCAACTCGGTCACGGGACTTCTGCCCGCCAGGTTCTTCATGCCGAAAGAAGGTTTTCCGAGACCTGTTCATTAATGAGCGCGCCCTTTAAGGTACTTCGAACAGAGGTTCTATCCAGCACACCCAATTCCTTCTACCCGGCGTCAGTCTCAGAGTGTGAAGAGCGTTCAAATGACGTGACTTTTCTAATTGAGTTCACCGGAGTTGAAGACTCTCAGGAAGCCCTTGAACAATACCGCAACTTGATGATGACTTACTTTGGACCTGTTAACGGTCTTCTGGTTCGAGAAGGAGTTATCTTCAACTTCATCGCCTTGGAAACTACCGAAGTTGTTCTCCAGGAAGTGGGAGTACACCCGTGGAATCAGATTCACATCAGTGGTGATTACCCGGAATATGAGGACAAAGATTGGGATGCCCTGTATGAACGCTTGTTCCAGCGTCACTATTCAATGGATCTAGATTCATTGTTCGAGACGATGCCGGAAATCCCTGATTATTCTGACTACTCCGGAAGACTTATCCCCGAACTGCACGTTCACTAAAGGATCGAATGTCGAGTGTCGAGTGATTCCTCCTCTTTCCATTCGAAAATCGACGATCGCAAATCGAAAAGCAATTGTGTTCACGTAGATCCAGCTCCAGCCAACTTGGAACAGCTCAACCTTCAGACCGTCTTAGATCAGAGAACGCTGGTACGATCCTCAATCTGTCCATTGGTCTTATCGAAGCGGAACGCCTGAAATAGACCTAGTTTCCCCGCTGCACTTCAACGGCATTAGTCTGACAATACCCTTTCGCTCATATGATCGCTTCTAACTAGATAATCGCTCTCACAACCAGGTACAAAACGGACGGTGCAAGTAAACAACCAACCCCCGTGTAAAAGGTTGCGGTCATGGCACCATACGGGACCAGTTTCGGCTCGGTTGCCGCCAACCCACCGGCAACGCCACTTGTTGTACCCATCAAGCCACCGTAAATCAGCGCGGCATGTGGGTTGTTGAGACCGATACTGGGGGCAATCAGTGGAGTTCCCACCATAACAAGCACCGATTTCGTGAGGCCCGCAGCCACACTCAGGGCAATGACATCGGATCCGGCCCCCAGTGCAGTCCCCGTGACCGGGCCAACTATGTAGGTCGCCGCCCCTGCACCAATCGTACTGATTGACACTGGGTCAGTGAAACCGAAGGCAAAAGCGACAACGGCTCCGACGAAAAAAGACAGGACAACCCCAATGACGACCGAAGCAGCTCCAACTAATCCTGCCTTCTTTAACTCGTCAAGATCCGCACCGAACGCCGTGGCGACAATCGCAAAATCACGAAACATGGCACCTCCCAGGACTCCGATCCCGGCAAGCAACTCAAGGTCAGCCAACCCTCTGCTCCCGCCAGTCGCCGTTCCACCAACAAATGCCAGGACAAGCCCAATGGTGATCGCGATAGCTGAGCCATGGATATGCCCACGGGTCAACTTTGTGGAAATCCAATAGGACACCCATACCAGAATGCCCACAAAGGCAAATGAGGTGATGAGGGAGTTCTTTGTCAGAACGTTGGTTAACGTATCAATGATCACTCCGTGTCCCCTTGCCGAATCGGGCTAGAATCGGGATCATCGCAAAGCTCGCCGCGACCGCCGCAATCCCAGCGATTATCGCGAGCCAGCCACTGGAGAACGCAGCGACGACGTTCTGTCTGGCGGCCATAGCGACCACTATCGGAATGTACATTGCGCTCCAGAAGCCGATACCTGTTTCCGTAATTGGATTAAGCTTAAGCTTGGAAGAAGAAAGGTTGGAAAGAATAATGAGGAGAAGCATGGCAATTCCCACTCCACCAACGTTTGCCTGCACCCCTATCAGAGTCCCTAATAAGTCCCCGACGAAGACGCCGAACAGCATGCAAAAGGATAGAAGTGCTACCCCGTAGATCACCATGCCTCATCCCTCAAATGGTTAGCTCCTTTGTGGTGATTCATCTTATCCTGTACTGAATCGTGGAGAAATATGATGCCAGATCAGGACTGTAATCTCTACACACATTTTCGGAAACAGTTTGCTGCTTATGCACATAAAGAGCTGCTGTTCACGGAACCCGATGAGTCGTACATCTATGACGACATTGATCGGGAATCCGCGCGCCTGGCTAACTTTCTTTCCGGGCTCGGCCTGAAACCCGGTGATCGGGTGTCGGTACAGGTGGAGAAGTCACCTGAAGCACTGTGCCTGTATCTGGCCTGTCTGCGCGGTGGCTTCGTGTTTCACCCGTTGAATCCCGGCTATCAGGCAAGTGAGCTTGAGTACTTCTTCGGCGACGCTGAACCGACACTGGTGGTTTGTGACAGCCGCAATGAGGTAATAATCCGGTCGTTGGCCGAGGCTGCCGGGGTGGCCCTTGTGCACACTCTTGATGTGGATGGGGAAGGGTCACTTGTTGAAGATTCGCGCAGTTGGTCAGAAGACTTTGGCATCGTTCCCCGCAGAGAAGATGATCTTGCTGCGCTGCTTTATTCATCGGGCACCACGGGTGTACCGAAAGGAATCATGCTGACCCACAGGAACCTGCTGTGTAACACAGAAGCTCTGGTCGAAACGTGGGGGTTCACAAGCCGGGATCGGCTGCTGCATGCATTGCCGATTTTCCACGTGCACGGACTTTTTGTAGCCATCGGTTGCGTATTGCTCAGTGGCGCCAGTATGCGCTGGCTGCCCGTCTTCAACGTGGAGCAGACCGTCAAGTTCCTTCCTGAATGCACCGTCATGATGGGCGTGCCTACCCACTACACGCGTCTGCTGACCGCGAAAGAACTTACTGCTGACACCTGTGACAACATGCGGGTATTTATATCGGGCTCAGCACCACTTCTGAAAGAGACCTTTTTTGACTTTGAGGCTCGTACCGGGCACCGGATTCTTGAACGATACGGCATGACCGAGACGAACATGAATACGTCCAACCCTCTCAATGAAGAGCGCAAACCAGGAACGGTTGGGCTTCCGTTGCCAGGAGTGGAGATCCGTATCACCGACGATTACGGCGAGGTGCTGTCACGGGGCAAGATCGGCAATCTGCAGGTCAGAGGGCCTAACGTCTTTGTGGGCTACTGGAAGATGCCGGAAAAGACAGCTGAAGACTTCACTGAAGACGGCTTCTTCAATACAGGTGACACCGGCCGGATCGATGAGGATGGATACCTCTCTATCGTTGGCCGAGCAAAAGACGTGGTCATAACCGGTGGCCTGAACGTTTATCCAAAAGAGATAGAGTTGTTTATTGATGACTTGCCGGGGGTCAAGGAATCAGCTGTGATCGGTGTCCCTCACTCTGATTTTGGTGAGGGTGTGGTGGCTGTTGTAGTCTGTGAAGACTCTGT
>JAUVSF010000709.1 GCA_030597245.1 Acidobacteriota bacterium | reverse complement strand
TGAAACTGATTCAGTCGATTCTGATTAAGCGGTTTCTTCTCCAAGTTACTCATTCTCCGCTCCCTTCCGATAGTGAATCACGAAAACAGTGTCAAACCAAGGCCACGATCTCCCCGAGTGGTATGGATTGAGCCGGCCGCAGGCTGATCTGCGAAATTCATGCCGCCCCGCGGGGCGGGACTCGAAGGGAGGGTTCGCCGCCAACCCAAGGCGTGAGGGCGTGTTGCCCAAAAGGGGGCACCGCGCCCAAATCCGAAGCTCGAATAGCTAATGACTGAAACAGGCTGTCGCTTATAAGCTATTTAAAAGCAGTGACTTCAAGGTGTTTAGACCTTAGATCTTCTAATTTCGAGTTTGTTTCGAACTTCGAATTTCGAGCTTCGAGCTTGGTCTGTTGGGTTTGGGCAACAGACCCGTGAGTGCTGGATTTTCGGTCCATAGAGCATTCGAGTCCGGCAGGACGGCATGAAGGACAAGAGCACCGGCATTCTCAGGTCCATCTCGCGGGTTTCAGGGCTACCATTTACCACCCAGCTCAACTAAAGTAGGCACTCGGAATTGCACCGGAAAATCAAGCTGGACTAGAGGAAACGAACGATGAGTGGCGGAAATGAAAAACATTCTCAAGCGGACAGCATTTTGGCCAACAAGGGGTTGTGGATAGGAGTTGGGTTAGCGATCTTCGCATTGGTCGGCTTTATCTTGCCGGCACCTCAAAGCCTGACAGATGTATTAAAGGAATATGGCTATGTCAACAGGATGATTGAGTGGGGAATCGCTCAGGACGCGTCGGAAGCCGTAGGAAAGACAATGATTGTCCTGGGCATTGTCCCGATGGCCATTCTTTTCTTTGCCACAGAGGCTGTACCGATTGGAGTCACCGGAATCCTGATGCCGATCCTGGCCTATTTTTTCAACCTGCTCCCTTCAAACATGGTCGGCAAAACTTTCGCAGGTGATGCCCCCATGTTCATGCTGGGTGTCTTCGCTCTTGGAGCCGTAATAGTTGAGACCGGGTTCCACAAGCGTCTGGCCGTCTGGATTCTGGGTTGGACCAGTGGTTTCTGGATCCCTATGCTGGTTCTCTGCATCAGTATGTCGGTCGTTGGTTCCTTCCTCTCGGCACCGGCCATGTGCTCATTCATGACCCCGGTGTTAATGGCGGTCTATTTCGGGGTCATATCGGGCAGAAGCAAAAACGGACCTGTGAAACATGATCCGGCGTTGGCAAAGTTCCTCCTATTCTCGCTCTGTTTCAGCCTGAACGTCGGAGGAGTCGGCTCACCCGCAGCAGGTGGTCGAAATGTCATCATGATGGGTTTCTTCAACGATTACCAGGTTCCGATCACGTTCGCAGAGTGGATGAAGTATGGCTGGGCCCTGGTACCTCTCGGAGGACTGGTGGTTTTCCTTTACATGATGCTCCTCTTCGGACGCAAGATCCAAAACAGGGATCTGACAGCCGGGCTGGAAGCCATCAAAGAAGACACCCGAGACATGGGCAGGATGCGGTATCCGGAATATGTTACGGGAGGCATGCTGATCCTGATCGTCACGCTCTGGATTCTGGCCGGTGAAGGGGCAGGCCTCGGCGGCCCTGCACTGCTTGCTCTCGTGATTCCGGTCGTGCTGCGAGTCACCGAATGGAAAAAGATTCTGGGACGCATTTCGTGGGATGCCTGGTTTATGTATTGTGGCGCCCTCACCCTGGGGGCTTTGCTGCGGGATAGCGGAGGCGCACTGTGGCTGGCCAGGTGCTTCCTTGGCGCGCTGGAGAGCGTGAACATGGATCAAGGCTACGGCCTATGGGTCGGCATGTCGGGCTTTTCAGGCCTGGTGACGAATTTCATGTCGGACGCCGCAACTGTAGCGTTGATCGGTCCCATCGTGATCCCAATGGGAATCATGACGGGAATGGCTGGAGAACCCTGGGCTACGGGCCTCGGAGTCGCTTTCGCCTCTTCCTATGCGCATTTTCTTGTTGTAGGATCTCCAACCAACGCCCTTACTTACGGGCTGGGAGTTTATCCCGATTCTGGTGAGCGGGTCATCCACACCATCGATTTTGTTAAATACGGATTTCTGCTCTGGGTTCTGTCGATGATCCTGCTCTGGACAATCGGTTTTCTTGGGATTTACCCCCTTGTCGGTTTCCCGGAGGGAATCCTCGAGGAGGCAACTCGTGTTCTGGAGAGCGGTGTCCAGTAGGAGATAGTACCTGTGAGGTTCGGCCGAGATGAGTTTTCGAAAAAATGCTTCAGCCAGAACGAACGTTCACAGGATTCAGGAAGGAAGTAAATTGTGAAGATTCCAGCAGTTAAAGAGTTTATGGTGCCCTTGAAGGAGTATGCCACGGTTTCTGAGGATTCTACCCTGATCGAAGCAGTTAAAGCTCTCGAAGAAGCTCAAAAGCGATTTGATCGAGCGCGTTATCCCCACCGGGCTGTGCTGGTC
>JAUVSF010000326.1 GCA_030597245.1 Acidobacteriota bacterium | reverse complement strand
CGCCGGGGCGGTCAGAACCGGCATGGGACGGGCATTCGACACTCGACATTTGACACTTGACATTGTCCCTGCCCCACAGGATTTTAAGTCCTTTTCCGCCATTTTGTAACTAGTTGATAAATATGGAGAAATCCCGTCGCTCTTAAATCGCTATCTTGACTGGAGTTGGACTGAGTGAGCTGGAGTTGGATTGACGCGGGCACAATTCGGGCACAATGCATCAGAAGGGCCTTGCCTGCATTACGAGATATATCGTCGTGGCCTTCCTGGGTATCTTCCTGTCCTCAGAATAGGGATGCAGCTATTTCTGTAGCGACTCGATATCTCACCCCTAAGAAGATTAATGACTTCGAAGGTGCTGTTTATGGGACCACTTCAGCTGGCAACTAACGCAAAGTTGCCTTGAGCTTACGCTCGCTTCAACCCCAGTTTTAGCAAGTAAGATCACAGAATAGTTTGACGATGTGACATGATGTCAATAAACTCTGACAGCATGTTGGATCACGCGCCGTCGTCTCCGCTCCGCTTGAGGCCTCAAGCCGCGCTCAAGATCGATAAATCCGAGCGCACCCGTGTAGCGATCCTGAACGCAGCCCTGGATTTCATCTGGTCGCGTCCGTTTCGCGACATGACCGTCCGTTCACTGATGACTGCAACGGGTGTCGGTCGGTCGGCTTTTTACCAGTATTTCACCGATCGTCACGATTTGATGCAGACAATGCTGCGCATTGTGCAGAAAGAAATCTTCGAAGGTGTCAGCCCCTGGCTTGTGGGCGTCGGTGATCCAGTCGTTCTGTTGCATCAGACCCTCGGCGGTTTGGTTCGCATCTGCTACGAACGAGGCCCATTTATCCGGGCCATATCCGATGCCTCCAGAACTGACAAGCGCTTTGAAGAAGACTGGAGGCAGTTCCTGGAAGGGTTCGATGAGGCAGGCTTTGCCCGTATTGAAGCCGACCAGAGACAGGGCCTGATTCCGGATTTCGATGCTCGTCCAGTTGTTTTCGCACTCAATCGTCTGAACGCTTATACGATCATCGAGGCATTCGGACAGCACCCGAGAAGGGAGCCGGAGCCGGTGTGGGAGGCGTTGGCTCGGATCTGGGTTTCCACGCTTTATGGCGCCGAGTGGCTCGGGAAGGAATCGTCCAGCCTGATCCGCAAATGAACAAATGGGAGAGGTAACCATGGTACAAAAAAGAATCGGCTGCGCAAGTATCCTCTTGGCTACGCTGCTGACCTTCGCACAACCGACGCTTGCTCAGGATGAGCCGGTCGTTCATCAGACGCTGTTCACGAACGTCAATGTCTTCGATGGCACGAGCGAGAAGCTGCTCATGGCCCAGGAGGTGCTGGTCGAAGTCAACCTGACCGAAGACCTGCAGCTACTGATGAAAAAGGACAAGTTTCCCATGATCATGAAGGACGGGAAGATCTATCAGAACGTGGTCTGAGAAAGCAGAAACTATGAATCTATTAAGGAGAAAAATAATGAATAAGACATGCTTCAGAGTCTACAGGAACATTGCAATAACGTTTGTCGCTACACACTTCATGTGCTTGCCTGCTGGCGCGCAAGTCAGCGAGGAAGTTCTGGATTCGATTTCGACTCCGGATCAGGTCGAAACCTCAATCGGCACACTTAAGTTTCTTGATGGAGCACCCTACCGTGAAACGGCAAAGAGGGTTTATAACTACCTCGATACCATGCGTGGTGTGGATGCTTTTCTCAAGGGCATGCCCGGCGCATCATTGCAGGGGCTCATAAGAGGTGCTCACAGTCAGGACGCGGTGGAATGTCATCAGGTCCTCTTCTTCGACAAGCTAATGGATTCCCAGTCGCTGTACCTGACCGGGAATACCTCGACTATGTATGTCCTTCCGAACCTCGATCTCGAGCGGGATGGTCCGACGGTCCTCGAGGCGCCGGCGGGCATGCTCGGCGCCGTTAAGGATGCCTGGTTCCGTTACGTCCAGGACGTGGGTCCCGCCGGCCCGGACAAGGGACAGGGCGGTAAGTATCTCGTCCTCCCGCCCGACTACGAAGGCGAGGTGCCGGCGGGTTACTTCGTGGTGAGGCCTAGGACTTATGACGTGTGGGTCTTCATGCGGGCCTCCGTTGCGAAGGGCCTCGGGGCGGCTGCCAAGAACGTCAAGGACAACCTGCGCATTTACCCGCTCGCCAGGAAGGACAACCCACCGAAAATGGAGTTCATCAGCGGTTCCGGCAAGGCGTTCAATACCATCCATGCCAACGACTACACCTTCTACGAGCACCTCAACGAGGTGATCCAGAAGGAGCCGCTGGATATGCTGGATCCCGAGACACGTGGTCTGTTCGCCTCTATCGGGATGGAAAAAGGCAAGCCGTTCCAGCCCGACGAGCGCATGAAGAACATCCTGACCGACGCGGTTGCGATCGCCAACGCCGCCGCCCGTTCAATCGTGTGGCACCCTCGCACGGATGGGATTATGAAGGGTATAGAAGTCTATCCGGGCGAGGACTCTGCCTGGATGATGGGCTGGGTGGATAAGAACGTGTTCTTCAATGGCGTGGACGGCAAGACGATGAACTCCGACGCCCGAGTGATGTTCCATTATCCCTACACTGCCGTGACACCCGCCATGGCCGTCACCAAGGCCGGAGTGGGATCGGATTACGGCATTGCGTACGTCGACTCCCAGAAGCAGCCCCTCAACGGTTCCAAGACCTATAAGCTCCGTCTCCCTCCCAATCCTCCAGCAAAAGATTTCTGGGCGCTGACGATGTATGACAACCAGACCCGCTCGATGCTTCAGACGAGTCAGCCTTTCCCCACCGTCGGCAGCCAGACCGAGGGCCTCAAGCAAAATGAGGACGGCTCTTACGACATCTACTTCGCGCCAAAACCACCTAAGGGCTATGAGAATAACTGGCTTGAAACGGTACCTGGAAAGGGTTGGTTTGTGGCCTTGCGACTTTATGGCCCGCTCGAGCCCTGGATTGAGAAAACCTGGCGCCCGGGTGAGATCGAACTGGTCAAATAGTAGGGGACCGAGCAACCCCCAATGGCACGGATAGTGACAAAGGAGAATTAGCTATGAGCCAGCAAACGCTGTTACAGCAAACACTACAAGCCTTGTGTATTGCAGGCCTTTCAATCTTGTCCTTGGCGCCAGCTCTTGGACAGGATCCCGTTCGGGTCACCGCCAACAACTACGTCCGCGCCGAAACGGACTTTCAGATGAAAGGCTATATCGAGAAGCTCGACTGCTTTGGAAAGCTCCACCATAGCCGGAAGCCCTATGACGTAGACAACCAGGTGACCGTGCGGGGCAACCGAGACACACTCTACTCATTTGGCGTGTTTGACCTGAGGTCTCCGCTCACGATCACGCTTCCAGATCCCAAGGGGCGCTATCAGTCCTTGATGATCGTGAATCAGGATCATTCGATCTGGGGTCTTTACGGTCCCAAAAAAGGCACTCTGACAGAAGAGAAGGTCGGCACTCGGTATGTGTTTCTGACCATTCGAACTTTTATGGATCCGAACGATAAGCAAGATCTGAATGAGGCGTATCGGCTCCAGGACGCGGTGAAAGTCGAACAGGCTGATGTCGGAAAGTTCGAAGTGCCCAATTGGCCGAAGGCGGAGGTGGAGCAGATGCGAGCCACGATCAACGTGGTCGCGTCCGTGGCCACGGACACCTCCGGGATGTTCGGAAAGAAAGAGGAGTTGGACCCGGTCTACTGGATGCTGGGCGCTGCACTTGGCTGGGGTGGGTTGCCTGCAACGGCCTCGACGTACGTGAACGTGGTCCCCGAAATGAACGACGGAAAGACCCCGTACACACTCACCGTGAAGGACGTGCCGGTGGATGCCTTCTGGTCCGTGACCCTCTACGACGACAAGGGCTGGATGCCGGTCAACAAGTACAACGCCTACTCCTTCAACAACGTCACGGCAAAGAAGAACGAAGACGGAAGTATTACCATCCACTTCGGGGGTGACCCCAAGCAGCCCAACTTCCTTCCTATGGTACCAGGATGGAATTACATCGTAAGGCTGTATCAGCCGAAGAAGGAGATCCTGAATGGAACTTGGACATTCCCGAATCCGCAAGCGGTTCAATAGAGTCCGGATGCGCGAGCTGGTCGGTTTTGGATTTCTGATTCTCCTGATGCATTGCTCTTTTCTTCTTGCACAAGAATCGAGTCCCGATACCATTCTGATCAAGAACGTCCGGCTGATCGATCCCGTTAGCCGAGCCGAGGATCATGCTGTCAACATACTGATATGAAAGAAACGCATTGACATCGTCAGCGAAGACCCGATCCAGGAAGCGAAAGGAACACTTGTGGTAGACGGCTCAAACGGCGTCGTGCTCGGAGACCTAGAAATAGGCGGCCCGGCCAGCTTTCTGATACTCGATCAAAACCCTCAGTGCGTATTCCGCTGAAGTTGTCCACCCCCGGAGCGAAGTTAAGAGACTTTCGCCTTAGAGTGCTTCCCGGGCCTTTCCATGGCCTCAAAAAGGTCTTTCAAAGGCACAGTTGCAAATGTGGCAGCGTAGTCTGACATCGCATAGGCGATAATGAGTTCACCATTATGGGCGATGGAACCACAAGAATAGACGACGTTAGGGACATAGCCCTCCCGCTCTTCATCGTTCGGAACCAAGAGGGGCTCGTTGAGTCGTCCTATAACCTTACAAGGATTTTCCAGGTCCAAGAGCATCGCGCCCAAGCTGTAAGTACGCATCGGGCCTACGCCGTGGGTTATGACCAGCCAGCCTCTATCTGTTTCAATCGGCGACCCGCAGTTACCTACCTGAATCATCTCCCAGGGATGGATTGGCTCCTGGATCTTCTGAGCGCTTTGCCAGGGGTTAATGGAGTCGGAGAGCATGACGTAGTTGTTGACGCCATCTACACGAGATAGCATGGCATACTGTCCTCCGATTTTTCTTGGGAAGAGGGCCATGCCCTTGTTCTGCGCAAATTCTCCATTTATAGGCAGCACTTTGAAGTGATAAAAGTCTTGAGTTTCAATCAGCTTAGGCAAAATCGCATAGCCGTTGAAGGCGGTATAGGTGGCGTAGTAGGTCACCCTACCGTCGGGCCCCGTAAAACGGACAAAGCGGGCGTCCTCGATGCCGTTGGACTCCGTGTAAGAAACGGGAAACAGTACCCGGTCGGCGACGGCGGTGTCCAGAGAAAAGGAGACTTCGTAATGCGACGTGGCCAGCCAGTTGATGGCCTGCACCACTTGTTGCCGCGTGTAACTCAGAACGTCTTTTTCTAAGACCTTAGCGATTGTGGCTTGAAGTTCGCCGTAAATGAACTCATCCGGGAGCTGGTCCATGACCAGAGGAATCACATCCTTTCTGATCCCCATTTCGGCCAGCTTCTTAAGGAAGGAAGCTTTCTGGTAAACGTGCCGGGTAACCACTTCCGGCAGATCCACGAAATCTCCTGCCGGGACAAACGTCAGTTCATTGTTTTCATCGATAATACCGCTCCGAAAAGCGATGGAGGAAATGTGACCTTCCCCAGTCGCTCGAAAACTCACGATCACCCTTTTCTGCCCGGGCCCAAGTTGTCCCTGATAGGGATCTTCCACGATCGACGGGTTAAAGAATGCAGCAGCCTCAATAGAATACTCCATCGTGAAGTAGGCGCCGATCATCAATTTCTTAGCCTGAGGAATCGTCTCCGGATCGATACCCAGATCCCGAATCAATTCGGCGACTTCCTGGAAGTTCTTTTCCAGGCTTCTTGTGATGTTCCTGTGCCGGTGGGAAAACCGCTGGAAAACCGTGTTGAACACAGGTTGAAAAGTGGCCTCTGGCATATTG
>JAUVSF010000427.1 GCA_030597245.1 Acidobacteriota bacterium | reverse complement strand
TTCCATCCCAATCGATTTACAGTATGTGAAGGCACGGTTTCAGATCAGAAAATGAGGGGTTCTTGATTGAGAGGGCGATTGTCGCGGTTGATCTGAGTTTTTGCGCTCATTCACATGGTTAATGGTATTCGGTTCGTCCAAACCACGGCTGATCAGCCTGCCAGCCGAATGCGGACATTCTGTAGTGGCCCTTTCATATCTCTGAAACTCGTTGATACACAGAAGATTGCGTTTCCCGTAGGCGAAAGAGGAGTAAGTCGCGATTGTTTCGCATACTGGGACGCAGGGGCTACCATATTGGACAGTGTACGAACACCAGGAAACTGGGGGAGTCGATACCAGACTTCAAACGTACGCCGGTCGCAAATGAGCACCTTCTTCACGAGTAAGTGGAGAAGGTGCTTTTTTTGTGGTATTGGTACGGCGTGGACCACGCCCTTGAGGTTCGACAGGATTTCCTCCAGAAAGCCCATCTTCAGCTCTGGCAGGTCCAGGGCAGTGCGTTGTTCACCGAGGGTCTGCTGCTGGTCTTCCAACTGTTTTATCTGTGACGTGAGTTCCTCGACGCGCTGATTAAACGTGGCTGGGCTCATGCTGCCGGACTCGAAGGCAACAAGGGAAAGTTCAGAAATAGTGGTCTCTACATAATTCGCAGAACTAATTCTGGGAGACGACTTCTTAGCGGCCGACGGTAGATTGGTCGAATTCGGTAAACCAGTTCTGAACGACCCTTAACACCGAGCGTACGGGCGCAGGGTCGACATCCTGGACCATCAGCAATGACTTTCCGTCCGGGTCGACGTCGAATCCGAACCGAAACCGCGGGGCGGTTATGTCGGGCGAGTTCTGAAACGTAAAGAGTTTTCTTGGCGCCCCGACCTTTACAGCGGGTTCGAACGTGACAGATACAACCATGATATCGTCGCCTGAGATGTAGTAAAGGCGGTCGCCTTCGGGGCTCCACCTCGGCATAGCGCCGCCTTCGGCTGAGACCTGCCATGGGCCGTCACCGCCAGGAAACCGTCTCAGCCAAACATTTGATGCTTCAGAGCTGACGTCGTTCCCAGCGGAGGCGTAGGCAATGTAATTCCCGTTCGGTGCGATCCGGGGATTCGTTTCATTTGCGGGCGTTGCAAGAAACGGGATTGACAAGAGGCTATCCGCGAATTGCGCGTACCACAGATTCCCCGAGGCCTGGGAATCGGGTTGGTTAAACACCAGTGTTCGTCCGTCCGGAGAAAAACTCAACTCGAATCCGTATCCGTCGCCAATGCGCTTTTCCAATCCGCTACCATCGGTGGCTCGAATCCACAGGGATAAATCAGAGCTATACGCGATCCATAGGCCGTCAGGTGACCAGGATGGGTGAGACTTGGGGGCACCGTCAAACGTGAACCGTCGCCGGGTGCCGTCGTCGATTTCAAGCACCCAGATGTCGTCTTCGTTCTTATCTCGATCCACGACCTTGAGTGCTACGTAACGCCCGTCCCGGGACACTGTCGGCGCGGAAGCTAAACTGGAAACCAAACTCGGTGGGTTTTGTCCCATCTGAGGTTCTCCGATCGCTCCGATGATTGTCCCTTCGAGTGATGTCCGCACGAGTTGAGTCAGCCGAGGCTTCGGGTCGGGTATAGTAACCATGGTCCCAGTCGAGGACACCTCGTTCCACGATGCGTCGAGCGCAATCAGGAACGGTTGTCCCGTGACTTCCATCTTTGTTAAGGAAAAGGGAAGCGCCCAGACGCCGGACGTGACGCCGGACTGCTTGGTGAACAAAATGTGGCCTGTCGAACAATACGTGGGCGGGCCCAGAAACGCACCGGGTATATGCAGGAGTTGTTTTCGCCCACCATCAGTGATCAGAGCAATCGTTGACTGGAGATCAGTTCGGTGGACGATGGTGATGATCCCGTTGCCACCTGGTAGCACCGTCACACCGTGAAAATCTTCCTCGCCTTCTCCGGGCTCGACCACAAGCTCGGGTGTGCCACCCGTTGCCGCGACTCGCAGTAAACCCGACCCACCTGATGTAAACGTGATCCAGCCGTTTTCGTCCCACGCTATTCCACCCGAGCCGGAATGAATCTCCACTGGCGATTCTGCGATGAGAGTCTTCTGAGCTCCGCTGGGCCGTACTTTCCATAAACGGGTACCGTCCGTAAAGACAAGCCACTCGCCGTCCGGTGACCACGAGGCGAACTTTGCACCTTCCGTGTCCGGAATCACCTGTGGCTGGAGTTGGCCAAGCTCGCGAATCTGAAGCGAGCCGGCGTCGGGGTAAACCACTTGTGTTCCATCGGGTGAAATCGCCGGCCGGGGCGCGGGATCTGTGACTTCGAACTCGAACTTCGTCAGGTGTGCAGGTACAGTTGATCCCTTGCGAATCGAAAAAACCGCCGCAGCCAGCGCAACGCCGAGTAGGCCGATCAACGTGCTTCGCAGGATCCAACCACGTCGGGGGACCACTATTGCATCGGCTTCGATACCACCGCTCCCGCTCGAAGCGTCTTCGACTGCGATCCGGGCTTCACCGATATCACGGAGCCGGCGTCGCGGGTCCTTCTCAAGACATCGGCGGACTAGTCGGCGAATGCCTGGCGGTGTTGCTCGGGGAAGGGCATCCCAATCCGGGCTGCCACGGAGCACTGCCGCCAATGTATCCGATACGGTTTCGCCTGGGAATGCGCGCGTGCCCGTAAGCATCTCAAAGAGCACGCACCCAAACGCCCATACATCAGTGCGCTTATCGACAACTTTGCCGCGTGCCTGTTCGGGGCTCATATAGGCGGCCGTGCCGAGAATGACACCTGCCGCCGTCGGGTCTTGTGTGATTGTGGTCGAGTGGGAGAAATTACCAGGAATCCCGATTGGGTCTGCCTTTGCGAGCCCGAAATCGAGGACTTTTGCGACGCCGTCCGGTGTGACCTTGATGTTCGCGGGCTTGAGGTCGCGATGGAGGATGCCGTGCTCGTGCGCTTCTTCCAGTGCTTCGGCGACTTGACGCGCAAGGTCAAGAGCGTCGTCGACGGGCAAGGGGCTGCGGTCGATACTCACCGACAAATCGTCGCCGGGTATGAGCTCGAGAATCAGTAGATGGATACCGTCGATGTGCTCGAAGCCATGGATGCTCGCGATGTGCGGATGACTGAGTGATGCAAGCAGCTTCGCTTCGCGCTTGAACCGCGCGAAGTGGTCCGGGTCATTGGCGAGGTCGGTGGGAAGTAGCTTGATGGCGACGTGTCGACCCAGAGAAGTGTCTTCGGCTTGCCATACGACGCCCATCCCACCTTCGCCAATTTTGTCGATGAGTCGATAATGAGAGAGCATTGCGCCAGGTTCGAAGTGCATACGTGTTCTCTTATCGGTATGAGTATGGCCGGCGGTCGCCTGTGTGATTGCGAGGAAGAGTGATCTGCTGTGGGCGACCGTGTACTTGTGAATAGACATTGTAGATGCAGATTCCCGATGCAGAAAGGCTTAACCTGGGGAGCCGACTATCTCCTCATTGTCACGGCGAACGCCCTGACGCTTGTGCATGCGTATAGCGGGAGACCTGTCCCTACCAAATAATTCATCTGCGGCAAGGTCGCCCGATGAAGTGCTGGCGACCGTGCAAGGTTTTGGACTTTACCAAGGCGAACTGCCGAGGATCAACCCGCCAGCCTAATACAGAGATTTTTGTGTGGGGCCCCGAATCCTCTGGATCTTGTTGAGACACAGAAGATTGCCTGTCCCATGGGCGAAAGAGGAGTGCCCCGCGATTGTTTCGCACACTGTCCCCTAGGGGCTACCATACTGCCCAGTGTACGAAACCCAGGAAACTGGGGGAGTCGGTACCAGACTTCAAAAGTACGCCGGTCACACACGAGTACCTTCTTCACGAGCAAGTGGAGAAGGTGCTTTTTTTGTGGGGTGGGGACGGCATCGACGACCCCCTTGAGATTGACACCGGATTGCTCAAGAATTGATTGCCTGGATCTTCATGGGACGATCCAGGAAAACAACCCGTACCCCTGAATATATTTTGGAGTTATAATAACTTTGCAGAAGGGAGTTGAACATGAGCGGACGACATCTGGAAGTTGACCGGGAATTGCTGGCCGAAGTGGTGGCTCGGATTCGGGCAACGGCTGAACCGGACAGGATCATTCTGTTCGGATCGGCGGCGACCGGCGATATGGGAAAGGACAGTGACCTGGATATTCTGGTTCTTATGGACGGGCCCGACAATCCACGCCGGGAAAGTGTACGCATCCGCAGCGGCTTGGGGGATCTCGGTTGGCCCATCGATGTCCTGGTCATGGACACGGCCCGTTTCGATGAGACCCGGGACATCATGGGCGGTCTTGCCTATCCCGCCCACAGATATGGGAAGGTCCTTTATGCCCTCTCGTGAAGAACTGATCGCCCAACTCGCCCGGCAATGGTGGGCCAAGGCCAAGGCGGATCTCAAGGCGGCGGAATCACTCGCCGGACTTGAAGATGAACTTTGGTCCATCATCGCCTTCCACTGTCAACAGGCTGCCGAGAAACTGATCAAGGGGGCCTTGACCCGCGAGCAGATTGAATTCGGGAAATCCCACGATATCGCCGAACTCCTGGATCGCTTGGTCCCGGAAAAGCCTGATTTGGCTGCCGACCTGAGGCCGGCCGCTGCTTTGACGGTCTACGGTGTCCAGGTACGTTACCCGGGTGA
>JAUVSF010000286.1 GCA_030597245.1 Acidobacteriota bacterium | reverse complement strand
GGGTTGGGCGGTCGAATCGTCGAGCCTATGCTTACCTGATGATTCCGAGCGATGAGCTGTTGACGACCGATGCTCGCAAGCGCCTGGCAGCCATCAGAGAATTCAGTGAACTGGGTTCCGGGTTCAGACTCGCTGCCCTGGATTTGGAAATCAGAGGGGCCGGGAGTCTGTTGGGTGCGGAACAGAGTGGGCACATTGCCTCAGTCGGCTTCGAGCTCTATGTTAAGCTCCTTGAGCAAGCTATAAGCGAGTTAAAAGGAGAGGTGGCAGAAGACGAGGTTCGAACCAGCATCGACCTTCGTTTTGATATCGAGATCCCGCAACACTACATCGATGATGCCGGTATGAGGCTGCGGGTCTACAAACAGGTTTCGCGAGCCTCAGACGAGGAGTCTCTGAGCAGACTCCGGGAGGAAGTTGCCGACCGGTATGGGCATTACCCGCGAGCGGTCGGGAATTTATTTGAATATGCGGGGCTCCGCCTTAGTGCACAGAGGCTGAAAGTCCAGTCCATGGAGCGAAGGGGTCGAAGCGTTGTGCTGAAGTTCCGCCCAGAGACCCCAGTCTCGCCTGAAGGGGTTGTAGAACTGATGAACGGTCGCGAGGGACTGTCCTTCTCTCCCGATGGCTCCCTGGTGATACAGCTGTCATCGTTGCAGTCCGCCTCAACATTTGAGGAGGTCAATGCAGTGCTGGCTGAGCTTCGTGAGGAGCATTCGATGTGCGAGTAATCCGTTGTATGCTGATGCTCTTGTTGATATTGGCGGTCGTGGGCTGTACGACTGGAGCCGAGGACGGGACTGCCTCTGAATCGGTCGATTCGCGGGACTCGGAAACCTTAGCCCGGTTGAATGGTGAACCGATTTATGTGTTTGAATTCGAGGAGTTTCTGGATTACTCGGGGGCGGGCGAATCATCGGCCGAGACACGGAAAGACCTGTTCCGAGATTATGCCACCCGGAGGCTGATTCGGCAGGCGGCGCTTAAGGAGGGAGTGGTTGTTCTGTCGGAGGAGGTCGAGGAATATGTTGCTCAGTGGACGCTCGCAGGATTCACGGAAGAGAATTTTGCTGAGCACGTTCATGACTTTCTCCTGGTTCAGAAGTACCTCGTTCTGAAGCTCAGCGGGCAGATGGAAGTTAAACTACAGGAGGTTTTGAGCTACTACTCGAGTCATGAGGAGGACTTCATCGTAGAGGACCAGGCCCACGTTTGGGAATTGTTGGTCGACAAACGTTCAGAGGCCGAGCGTATGAGAGCGCAGTTGGTTGACGGCGACATACGGGCTTTCAAAGAGATGGGGCGTAAGTATTCCAAGGGCATTACCGCTCAGTCAGGCGGCGATTTAGGTATCTTTACACGAGGCGATTTGCCGGAAGAATTCGAAAAGGTTATATTTGCATTGAAACCAGGTCAGATAAGTGTGCCCTTCCGTTCCGGTAACGGTTACCACTTATTCCTGATGGAAGAGTGGGTCCCCCGCCATGCGCAGAAGTTCTTCGAAGTACAACAACGGATCTTTGAAGATTTAGTGGCAGGAAAAGAGAGGGTGGCGTTGGAGGAGTTTTTGAACGATCTCGTTAGAGATGCGTCTATTGAGGTTTACGATCCGAAGCTCCAGTTCTGAATCGGGAGAGCAGATTAGATGGTAGGTTCACAGGCTCGAAGGGGGTTGCCGGCGGCGTTGTCGCCGGTTATCTTGGGGTGCATTCTGATGCTCTCTGGATTCGCTGCCCAGGCGGACCAGCCCCGGATACTGGACGAGATCGTTGCGAAGGTCAACAACGAAATCATTACTCTTACCGACCTCAATAAGTCGCTAAAACAGCTTCGCGTCGCACTCGAGCAGGAAATCCAGGACGCTCAAGCCCGGGAAAAGCAATTCGAAAGGCAGAAAGTCCTCCTTCTCAAGAATCTGATCCAGAACAAGGTGATGATGCAGAAGGCTGAGGAACTTGGCGTTACTGCGGATATCGACCTCGAAGTTTCTGCGTATCTGGAAGAAATGCGGAAGGAAGCCGGCATTCCCAGTCTTGATGTCCTCGAAGAATATTTCAGGGGAAGAGGGAGTTCGCTGTCCGAGTACCGGCAGATGGTTAAGGAACAGCTCGTCACACGGTCTCTGGTGCAGCAATTCGTGTATTCGAAGATAACGCTTCTGACCCCAGAGGTGGAGGCCTATTACGAGGAGCACAAGAACGATTTCACCCTTCCGGCCAATGTGGAGCTTTCGGAGATCCTTCTCTTGACCGAGGGCAAGGATAAGGGTGCGGTCAGGCAAAAAGCCGAGCAGGTCCTCACCCGTCTTGAAAATGGTGAATCATTCGAAGATTTGGCTCGTGAATTCTCGGATGGGCCGACTGCGGCGAGGGGCGGGAAGATCGGGAGCTTCAACGAGGGCTCGATGAATGAGGAACTGGAGAAAGTCGTTTTCGAAATCGAGATTGGAAGTTACAGCGGAATCATTGAGACCGACTACGGCTTCCAGATTGTCAAGGTAGAGGCCAGGAACGACGCTAGCTATAAATCGATGGATGAAGTTCGGCCCCAGATCACAGACGCCTTGTATCAGAAGAAGGCACAACCGGGCCTCAAGGAGTTCATTGAGAATCTCCTGAGTGAGAGCTACATTTATGTAGCGCCGAAGTACGCTGAAGAGTACAACGTGGAGGACTTGATCTGATAACGGGCCTTGAGAGCAGTCCGAACAATTCAAACCACTAAGACACCAAGGGCACCAAGGCGAACCCTTTTTTCTTGGTGATCTTGGTGATCTTGGTGGTAAACCTTTGAATTGTCCCGGTTGGCTTTTGGTCTCAAGCTCTCGACGCCCGTTTCGCAGCTCGTTTACGGCGCAGCTGGAAAATCCAGGAGATCCCAATACTGACTCCGTAGAGAACGACCATGGGGCCGCTCCAGAGGAACAGGTTGAAGGGGTCTGTGGTGGGTGAGACCACAGCAGCAATGATCGTGATGATCAGAAATGCGTATCGAAAGTTGCGCCAGAGGAATCCAGGGGTGACCAGGCCGAAGATCGATAAGAAGGCCACCAGGATTGGTAGCTGAAAGACAGTTCCCATACCGATGATGATCAGGAGTTCGAAGTCGAAGAACTCCACGGCGCTGATCATCGGCTGGAACTCCGCTCCAAACTCCAGAAGCAGGAAGTTCAGCGCCGGCGGAAGAATAACGTAGTACGCGAAGACTCCTCCGAGTATGAAGAGAAGGGTCGAGAAGAAAAGAAACGGGAGAGCGTATATCTTTTCCTTCCGATAGAGGCCTGGAGCGATGAACAGCCAGACCTGCGACAGAAGGAAGGGTGCTGCCATGAAAATTGCTGCCGTGAATGAGACCTTGAGGTAAATAGTGAACGGTTCAGTTGGCTTGATAACGACCAGCTTATCGACTACTTGATGAATCGGCACTGATAGAAAACCGTAGATCTGCTCTCGAAAGATCCAAGCCACGCAAAACGTCACAACGACGCAGATGACGGATCGCAAGATGCGCTTTCGGAACTCGTCCAAATGTTCCAGAAAGGTCATTCGGCCACCGAGTTGACTTTCGCCATCCTCCTCCAGGATGGATGGTCTTCTGGGCTTCTTCGGCGGTTTCTCTCCCTGTGACTGTACCAAGGGCGTTGATGCTTCGGTTTCCTCGGCACTGGGAGCGGATTCATCAGCCTCAGCTTCCGCGTCGCCAAGGCTCTCGGACTCTTCGGAAGGCTGATCTGTCTCGCTTTCGGCCTTTGATGGCTGTCCGACTACGTTTGCCGGATCCGAAGGCTGCTCTAACTGGCCTTCCGAATCAACAGGCTGTTCAGAAGAGTCACCGGTTCCGGGGGATTGGTTCTCAGCTTCATTCTCGTATGGGGACTGCCCTGAAGGCGCTTCCGATCCCGGGGACTGTCCTGAGGGCTCTTCCGAATCAGGTTCGGATGAAGGAGTTGAAGGCTTATTGGGATCGCTCATTGAGAAGTGATGCAGTGCAGGGTTTCAGCTCAATGGGAATTCAGGTCTCGCTGAATCTCTTTCAGTTCGGTTTCCTCAGTTTTGACTTCTTCTTCCCAAGTCCTTTTTAATTCATTTGTAGCCTTCTTGAATTCAGCAAGGCTCTTGCCAAGAGAGCGCCCGAGTTCTGGGAGCTTTCGCGGCCCGAAAACCAACAAGGCAATCACGAAGATTACCATAAGTTCAGGGAAACCCAAGTTCCATCCCATAGTGTCACCGTGCAAGATCAGTGTATGTCACGTGGTTCGAGCAAGTCAACAGTGGGTCTGCTACGTGCGGATGTCTTAGTCCCAATGAGCTGTTGCTGGGGAGTGAGGTGATATACTTGATTGTGAAATTCCAGTTTGAGGTATTCAATGCGCAATAGACTTGGCACCTTCCTGTTGATATCAATTGCCGCCGCGGCTCTCCTGGGTGGATTCCTGGGAGGAAAAGTTAGTGCCGGCCCCCCTCTGGAGAAGGACGATAAGGATTTGCTGGAGACTTTCACCGAGGTTTTTGCGAAGATCCAGGTCGGTTATGCTCGGGAAGTTCCTTCGGACCAGCTGATCGAACATGCAATTCGCGGCATGCTCCGGTCACTCGATCCCCACAGTTCGTTCTTTTCGGCTCGGGATTACGACCGGCTTCAGGAAGAGCAGAGGGGTAAGTATTACGGGCTGGGGATAACTATTCGGCCCGAGGCTCCAGGAAGCGGGCGAGTCGTTGTCGTTGAGCCTCCGATTCCGGGAACTCCGGCTTTCAAAGCTGGTCTCAGGGCAGGGGACGTGATCGCGAAAATTGAGGGTAAGCCTATCGATGATTGGGAACTCAATTCTGAAGTAATTCCGAATCTTAAAGGCCCCAGGGGCACCTCTGTCAACATCACGGTAGAACGTCCGGGTGAGGACGAACCCATTGATTTTACGGTGGAACGGGATGAGATTCCGCTGTACACAATCAAGTATGCATTCCGAATTCGCCCAAAGATTGGGTACATCCGGATCAGCAGGTTTGCCGAAACCACCGGCAGGGAACTGAACGAGGCGCTCGAGGCCCTTGGAGAAGACAGTCTTGAGGGATTGCTCCTCGACCTGAGAGATAACCCTGGTGGAGCTTTAACGCAGGCACTGGAGGTCTCGGATAGGTTCCTGAATCAAGGAGCGAAGATCGTTAGCACCCGGACCAGGACCGGCGACGGTGATAAGGATTACCTGGCCAAGCGTGTGGAGAAATACCACTATCCGATGGTGGTACTGATCAACGAGAATAGTGCCAGCGCCAGCGAAATTGTCTCTGGAGCGCTTCAAGACCACGACAGAGCCCTGATCCTGGGTGAGACGAGTTTTGGCAAGGCGTTAGTGCAGACCATCTACCCTTTGAAGGGAAACAGGGGGTTGGCCTTGACGACCGGGAAGTATTACACGCCCAGTGAACGTCTGATTCAGCGAGAATATTCCGGCAGTTTTTATGATTACTATAACAATCGAAGTGCCCGGGCGACCGGTTCCCGCGAGGAGTTCTTCACTGACGGAGGCCGTGTCGTCTACGGAGGTGGAGGGATAACCCCCGATAAAGAGGTTGAACTGGAGCCTCTCGGCAAGGTTGTCAGGCAAATCCATCGGAAAGGCTATTTCAGGGAGTTTGCTTCCAAGCTCTATTCACGTGAAGTGCCGTCCAAGATCCTGGATGAGTTCCCGATCGACAGAGACAACGACATCTCACAGGGCGAGCGGGACGAGGTTCTCGATCGGTTTCGGATGGATTCTGAGACTGTCGATGCTTTCTTGGAATTCGTGGCCGCGGAGGGTTTGAATCTTCCTGAGGATGAGGTTGAGGAAAACAAAGAGGTGATCCAGAACCTTCTCGAACAGGAAGTGCTTTTGCTCCTGGTGGGTGATGAGGCGAGTTATCGCATCGCGCTGGAGTTGGACAGCCAGGTTCGTGCAGCGATTGATCTTCTCCCAAAAGCACACACGCTGTTGAGTTCATCGAACGAAGAGAATTCATCACTGGGCTCTTGATGATCTCTGGAAGCTGATGAATCTCCTCCGTGAGGTTCATTTCCCAGGGGATTTACCATCAAGACACCAGGGTCACCCAGGAATCGGTGATCGGTGATCGGTAATCGGTTGTCGGGGTAGAACCGGGGAGATTTACCACCAAGTCACCAAGGCCACTAGGGAAGTACGGAGCCTGCTTACTGCTTACATCCCCACCGATTACCCCGATAACCGATAACGGTTAACCGATCACCGGTTCGTCGTTCGTCAATCGCCCCCATTCCCCAATTCCCGCTGCCAAACGTAGGCGTGGAACTCCTTCAAAGGTTCGAAGCCTAAATTGCCGTAGAGTTTAAGTGCTCTGACATTTGCCTGTGAGACGGAGAGAGTCGTACGTTTCAGGCCGTTCTTTTTTGCCCCGTGTAGGTAGGACCGCATGAGCATGGATCCAAG
>JAUVSF010000298.1 GCA_030597245.1 Acidobacteriota bacterium | reverse complement strand
GTAATTTGGGGCCTTCCAAGACTGTCAGCCACAATGAGGCCTTCAAGCAGCCACGTTTTCCCAACAATATCCTGGTGGCTCTTTGCTCGGGATCATCAACCCCCCTTTACCCACTTGATGATGGATGAGATTATCTGTGGAAGGGTGAGATTGTTTTCAGACAGGGATTGGCTATCTGAAAGCTTCTCGAGGGAATGGCGGAGCACGGTGCTGATGTCACACCAATGGCGACTTAGGATAGGGCTGGAAGCACGCGGCCTCAGGCCAAATGAAGGAGACGTGTACTGGGCGGAGCTTCGCGGGGGACCCAGCTTGCTCCTGAGGTGGCTTGAGACGCAACTCGGTCTCCTGGCTGATCAACCTCCTCACTTCATCCGGGTCACCCAGTATGCCAATCTACTGGAACAGTACAAGGCCGGGACCTCCCTTGAAGCAAGCTTCCAAACGGATCGCTGGGCAACAGCGGACTTCCTACTGCGCAGGAGGGATGAACTTCTGCTAGCCGGCTGGGACGGTCAAGACCATGAAACCCTTCCGCAACTAGTCCGCGATCTGGCCAGGATTGAACAATCACCTCAAAAGGTTCCCGGCGGTTTGCCAGAAAGGCTCTTGCGGGTAATCAAGGCCTTCGACAATGCGCAAAAATTGCCGCCGCATGAATGCCTCCTTTACGAATCGTCTAACTTGTGGCCCAAGGTGTGGAGAGAAGTCCTTAGCCGACTCAGCACGACCGAAGCTGGGGAGCCAATTCCTACGGCTCCGCGAGATACCGCTTTGGGGCAAATTCAGGAACAGTCCGGGTCAGGTGAAGTCAGGCCTGTATCGTTCGACACATCCTTCCGGTGGCTCGAATGCCGCAGTTCTATGACCGCATGCGATCTTGTGGCTCATCTTCTTGTCAATCAGAGGGACACACTAGCCGAAACAGCTATCCTATGTGAGGATGAAAGGACGGCAATCCTTCTGGATGGTTGCCTGGCGAATGCGGGGATTCCAACTACAGGTGCAACCATCGCTAATCCGAATCATCCAGTCCTTCAAGTTCTACCTCTAGCTCTAAAGCTCTGCTGGGAACCTGTCGATCCACTGACGCTTCTGGATTTTCTTTCTCTTCCGCTCGGGCCGATTCCCAAGAAGGCAGCAAGGCCCCTGGCACAAGCGTTAGCGAACCAACCCGGGTTTAAGAGCGATGCCTGGAATGAGGCAATCGGCGAAATCACGAAAGAGGAGAGCGACCCTGAAGGAGACCTCGCCCAACGACTTTCGGATTGGTTTGATGTGGACCGAGTCAAGTGGGGAGAGCCCCTTCCCAAAGCGGTTTTGGAGCAATGTTGTGTGCGTGTTGCGGGGTGGTCGGCACGCTTGGCTAGTCACTGGGAAGGGGACGGCAACCGGAAGAATCGAGCATTGAGTCTTGCGTTAATGAGAGCAGCTCACCACGCGAGAACTGTTCGTGAACTTTGTCTCAGCCTGCGGGGCCCTTTGACAGAACCCCAATTGGCGAGAGTGCTCGGCGCGGCTCTGGAGGAGGACATAACAATCACTCCTCATGACCCTCAGGCAGGAGGTCCAACACTTATCAGGAGTCTTACCCAATTGGACCGATCATTCAGGCGGCTTATCTGGCTGGGGTTGGGTTCAGCGGATCCTCCAAGAAGCCGTTGGACCAATTCCGACTTGGCCGTTCTGCAGCGGTCGGAGATCGACCTTGACGACGGGAGCCGAAGGCTGAAAGCGCTCCGAGCCGCCGAACGCAGGGGCTGGAGCCGAACCAGTGAGAGCCTGCTCGCCATCTCGGTCCCCCAAGACAAGGAGCTCCGGCCACATCCAATTTGGCTACAAGCTAAAGAAGCGGTTCGAGCAGCGGCCGCTGATCTGGCTGAACCACTTCCGACCTTGATCGCCCAGTCTCAAGCTCGACAGATAGACCCGTGGCTAATAGAAGCCAAATCCTTCAAAGTAGCTGCTCCACACAATCGCATCCTGTCCTGGAAGGTCAATCCGGTCTACCTCTATGACGTAGAGAGAAGTTCAGCAACCGAATTGAACGACAGACTAGCGTGTCCGGCTAAATGGGTGTTCAACTACCTTGCCAAGCTCCGTTCGAGCCCAATAGCATCACTTCCGGACAGTTTTCTACTCAAAGGCACGTTCTGCCACAAAGTACTGGCTGACGTCTTTGGTGCGGGTAGCGAACTACCCAGCGTCCCCGAAGCGCAGCAAGCAGTAGAAATGGCTTTCATTGAGGCCCTGCCTCGGAACGCAGGTCCCTTAGCCCAACCTGGTGCGCTTGTTGAGAAGGAGAAACTACGCTTACAACTCAGGGCAGCAACACGCCTCCTGGTGGAAGCTCTCAGGGCAGGCAATTACCAGATTACTGCGATGGAGAAGGAGGTTTCCGGCAAGGTCGGAGACCACGATCTGATCGGCTTTCTCGACTGCCTGGCCAGGCGTAAGAGTGGGGAAGAACTAATTGTGGACTTCAAGTATGGTGGTCGAAACAAGTACCGGGAGCTGCTAATTGAAGGGAGAGCGATTCAACTTGCGACATACGCCGCCGCACGAGTTGAAGAGAAGGAAGAGAAGGGGGAATTCCCAGCAGTAGCATATCTGATTCTTGCTGACGGCATCCTCTACTCGCCGGAAGGCAGTGCAATGATTGGGACAGGACCAGCAGAGATCTTAAGAGGCAGCCCTTGTATAGAGACCATCTGGGCAAGCTTCGTGAAAGCACTGGAGCAGGCGGATGAATGGCTGGAAGGTACCGAACCAATCCCGACTCGTCCACTTCTTGAACCGGATAGCTGGCCGGATGGCGTCGAGTTGGTACTCAAGGGACCCGATGCTAAGGGCAAGATGCCTGACCAGGATGTTTGTAAGTATTGTGACTACAAAACCCTCTGTGGACTTCGGAGGCTCTTCTGATGGCGACTCTGACGGTGGTGGGAGCTGGAGCCGGTTCCGGAAAAACGCACAGTATTGCAAAGTTTGTGGCTGAAAAGGTTGTAGGTGGCCTGGACCCATCGAAGATACTCGCAACTACATTCACAAGGAAAGCTGCGGCTGAACTGAAGGGTCGAATCCAAGGGCGTCTCTTGTCGGAAGACAGACTCGATCCTGGCGAGCGGATCGCAAGAGCAGCTCGTTTGGACTTAGCGGCGATCGGCACAGTACACAGCATCGGCTACCAACTGCTATACCGCTATGCTATTCAACTGGGTCTTTCGCCGGAACTTCGTGTGATCGAAGAGGAAAGCAGTAAACGGCTGCTGCAAGATGTCCTGGGCCAGATCAATTTACCGGTTCGGGACAAGATGAGTGCTGTTTGGAGCCGACTCGAGCAGGAAGAACCAGGAAAACTCGCCCTTCAATTGTTAGAGAAAAAGCGAGGGAACCTCATATCTGACGAAGATTTCACCGATCAAATGTTGGAAGGAGTCGATACTCTATGTGAGCTTCTGTCACCGGAAGGAACGATCCAGATCAATAACCCTCACCAGGAACTCTACAGTCTCGGCAAGCAGGCGCTCGAGACAATCAAATCACTTGAAGACAATACTAAGATTACTCGGGGTGGAATCCGGAAGCTCAACCGTCTTGTAAGCGCTCGAACCCGAGTCTGGAGAGATTTTCTAACCGCCTCCAAGTTGAAAGCGGCCAAGACATCAGGGGCCGATGACTGTCTGCAAGACCTCCGGGCGTTTGCGGCACAGATACGTCGCATTGCTGATCTTCACTTAGATCTGCGGACCTTCGTCCAGTATCTGGTTGAACTTACGTTGTCGCTGGAACAGGCCTACACACGGCATAAACAAGAACGAGGCTTGATGGATTTTACTGATCTTGAGGTCGAATTCCTGCGTTTGCTCAAGAATGACAGCGTCCGGGCGGGCTTGGCCAGCGAGATTGAGCTTGTGGTGGTCGATGAGTTCCAAGACACCAACCCAATCCAGCTGGCTCTGTTTCAGTCTTTGTCCGAGTTTGCAGAGGAATGCCGATGGGTAGGCGACTTCAAACAGGCTATTTACGGATTCCGAGGAACCGACGCTGAGCTGATGCGGCGAGTATGGAAGACTGTGCCTGAAACGTCACGAGAAAGGCTGCCCTCTAACTACCGGAGTCAGGCCGGTCTCGTGCTTGCAGCCAACGAGCTATTCACGCCGATCTTCGGCGAAAGTTGCGCACTGAAGCCAATAAACAAGCCTCAGGCTCGAGGGATCGAGAGGTGGCTATTCACCTCGAAGAACAAGGCTGACGACAGCAGCGCGTTGGCAATTGGAATTGCCCAGCTGATTGAGGAAGGAATCAAACCGGGAGACATAGCGGTTTTGGTCCGTAGAAACGAGGACGGAAAGACATTCGGTAATTCACTCAATGAACTGGGAATCAGCTCAGTAATGGAACTGCCCGGACTGTTGGAAACCAGGGAGTGTGCTCTGGTTTTGGCAGGCCTGCGAATCGTGGCTGATCGTTTTGACAGCTTGGCAGCTGCTACCGTGGTCCATTTGCTTGAAGAGCCAAATACAGGGTCCCCCGAGTGGCTGAATCAGAGGCTCAAGATGCTTCACGAGAGCGATTCCCAAGAAAGCGATAGCCCTGAGGCAGAACGCCGGAGCCGTAAGGCCCCTTGGCCCGGGCACGCCCTGCTCGATGCGTTGGATAACCTTGACGCTCGTTCCCTGCCCCCATCGATCGTGCTTGCCCGAGTGCTAGAGGTAATGGAAGTTGGCGAACGGATTCGGGGTTGGGGAGAAGTGCCCAGAAGAGGTTCGCATCTGGATAACCTGCTGGATCTTGCAGATGAGTACGAAACTGAATGTCAGGAGCAGGGTACTGGAGCTACCCTAACGGGATTGATCCAGTTCATCGAAACCCGGGACCAGGAAGAGGAAGACTTCATTCTCCCTCCGGAAGGAATAAACGCCGTTACGGTCCTTACGTACCACAAGAGCAAAGGACTGGAATGGCCTGTCGTAGTCCTCACCGGCCTTGATTTCAATAGAAAGCCGAGTCTTTTCGAGCCGGCAGTATCAGGAGGCTCACCTGAAACCGGAAGACCTCTTGAAGGCCGACGAATTAGGTATTGGCCATGGCCGTTCGGCAAAGACTATTTTGGACGGCTCATAAGTGGATCGGGGTTAGAGGATGATGCTTTGGCATCGCCGGCAGGGCAGGAGATGCAGCGCCTCGATGAGGAGGAAGCGCAACGACTGCTGTACGTAGGTTTCACAAGGGCAAAGGAAAGGGTTGTCCTGGCACACCGCGACGAAAAGTATCGCTGGCTATCTTTGATCCCTGGGATCGATTCCGTCCTGGATACGTCTGGCGGTCCAGGTGAATTTGAACTCCCTCAGTTTGACACGACCTTCGTGGTGCGGAAGCTGGATCCTGAAGAGAAGGAGATCTGGAAGAAACCTTACCCTGAGGAATCGAGATGGCGCTCCTCAGCCCGAGTTCCTGCCGAAGAGCTCAAACCTGCCATTTCCCGGTTTCACAATCCAAGTGAAGCGCCGACCTCTGATGAAGAGTTTGCTGTTTCGGTCGAAAACCTCCCTGGAATCCACCCCTTCCCAGCGCGTCTCCGGGATGAGGACTACCAGGCTATCGGCAACGCAATTCATTCTTACTATGCTTCGTTACCGAGCCTGAGTGATTTGGACGAAAGAGGCTGCGAGGAAGCCGCTCTTCGATCTCTAAAGGGTTTCGGGGTCGAGGGTATTTTGCCGCCCAATGCGCTGGTGGCGTCTGGAGAACGGTTCAAAGCTTGGGTCTACCAACGTTTCGGGGCTGCCAGTTGGCATACTGAGGTACCCGTGACCGCACCTCAGAAGGAAGGGGGGCAATGGGTAGGCACGGTTGACCTTGTCCTGGTCCAAGAGACAGGAGACCACGTGATCGTTGATCACAAATCGGCACCCATCCCGGCAAGTATCGCCGCCCTTAAGTCTGATGAGTTTTCGGGGCAATTGTCCGCCTACAGAGAAGCTATCGAGAGTCAGTCGTTAGTAGTCTCAGACTTGTGGATTCACATGCCTCTGGCTGGAGTCTGCGTGAGGATCGAGCCCAAACACTCAGAGTCGAACCAGGATAGCCCTTAGATTGTCTTCGCGGCTGAGCTCGACTGTTCTTCTGACTTGGCTGAAAACACATTGGCCCGCTGGGTCAAATCAATGAGAAAATTAAAGGTTTCCTCGTTCTTTCATAGAGGGGTGGTCAGCTGAGAAGCAGGGGCTGTCCCTTTCCCCTCT
>JAUVSF010000332.1 GCA_030597245.1 Acidobacteriota bacterium | reverse complement strand
GATCCGTTATCGACAATGATCAGCTCATCGCCGAAATCGAGGAATGAGAGAATGCAGAGAGCAATGATCGCTTCCTCGTTCCTGCAAGCTATCAGGACTGAAATTCCATTGTTCCGATCAAACTTCGCCATCTGGTTTCGACACTTGCTTCTGGGGCCACCGCCGGCAGTGCTTTTTCAGGTGACCGGCCATTTCAAGAAGCTTCCTGTACTCCAATCCACCCACCAACCCACAGTAGAGTGTGCTGAAGACCACGGCCTTCACCAAACCGGCTTGCCAGGTTTCGAGGGTAAACCAGGACAGAGAGGCCAGAATGCAGGTCAGTCCAATACCGGTGACGAGGCCAAGACTCGGAACCGCAAACAGCCTTATCAGAGAAAAGTCCACATATTGCCTTGCGCTTCGGATCATCAAAGACAGGCCCACGAGTAAAGCGAGGTTCACCGCCACTGCCACGCCCACTATACCCATCGTCGGTCCAAACAAGAACAGTCCGCCGGCCAGAGTCAATAACTGAAGGCTCCTTGATTTGATGAGTTCTTGCGGCCTTCCCACGGCAATGAAGAGATCCGCAAGGGTTCTCCTCGACGGATCGAGTACAGCAAAGAGGAGCATGATACGAAAAGCATCAAGCATCGGGAGCCATTTCTCCGTCAACATCAGAAGGATGAACTCTTGAGCCGCCACGAATAGCAGTCCGCCGGCAAGAAAACTCATTCTAATGAGCGCTGCGTTGGATCTGAAAACAGCACGCGAAAGCTCCTTCCTGTCCGCCTTCAACTCAGCATAGGTTCCGCTGAAAACGTTCCTGGACGGAGCCATAATCATCCGACGCGGATAAGTCGCAAAGGCGTAGGCCCGATTATAGAATCCCAACGGTGTCTGGCCCAGAAAGAACCCTGTCCAGAGATCATCGACTCGGTCGATTGCACGCTCGGTAAGATTGGCAAGCAGGTTTCGCCAGCCAAAGCCCAGATAGTAATGAACAGTCGTTTGGTACCAGCGAAGCCGTGGACGCCGGACCGGCCGCCAGATGTATAAGACTGCAACGTTTACAGCCAGAGCCCCAAGATCGGTTGCCAGCAGGGCCCAGAGCGAAGTGCCCGCGTAAGCCAGAATAAGAGCTGCCAGCGTTCCCAAAAACGCATCCAGGACTTGGATGAATGCAAGGCGCTTGTGAGCCACACGTCGGATCAGGATGTATTTGGCCGGGGCGGTCAACGTCAGGCCACCCATCAAGAACGCCAGGCAGATCAGCGCGGTACGAAGTGGGCCGCTAGCAAAGGCCAGGCTGCCTGCAACGATGAGTAATGCCCAGGCTGAAAGAAAGATGAGTTGCAGAGTGAAGAAAACATCGGCAGCTTTGCTTTCATCTCTTGTCTCCCTACTCCGGTGCAAAAAGGCTCCGCCTAGGCCAAACCCAGGAAACACCAAGCTCAGGCTGATGATAGCGCTCGCAAGCCCGTAGATACCGAATACCTCGACCGGCAACCACCGGGCGAGCACGACTAGCCGCACAAGAAGAACACCAGCCCGGATCAGATTTGCAAGAAGGTTCCAGGAGATCGAGCTGATGACGCGGCCGGCAAGATCAGTCATGTGAAGTAGCAAAAAGGAAGTGTTCCTTCGCGCTGATTGTATTTTGAGACAGAGCATCGGTCAATAGAGGTTCCGGGAGGGGCATTCGCGTGCTGGGTTCGACACATGTCGTCCCGAGGAGGGGCTGAACTGGGAACTGGGGGCTGGGAGCTGGGGAACGACGAACTTGACACTTGGCATTTGACATTTGACATTTGGCACTTGGGGCTGGGAGCTGGGGATTGAACCACCAAATCACTAAGACACAAGAAGATGTCAGTTGTGATTTAGTGCTTTAGTGGTTGATCCTGTTTCCTGCGCCGGCAGGCTCAATGCCGGTCGCCCTTCTCAGTTTGAGGTAAGATACCGACTCAGGTCCACAGGGGTTATGGGAACAAAACTCTCTGCTTTCTGCGAGAAGTTCATCGAAGCCGGGTGGCTGGCTGCGGTCATTACTGTCCCACTGTTCTTCAACGTCTACTCCGCAAGGAGCTATGAACCCGACAAAATGGCACTGCTCCGCTCAATCGCAAGCTTAATGCTCTTGGCTTGGGTTGTCGCGACAGTAGAGAAAGGTCTCGGCCAACGCATCAGACAGAACGGGTTCAAGCCACTGTGGGAGTGGTTCAGGAAGCCCCTGGTTTTGCCTGTGCTGCTGGTGACCGTCTCATTGGGGCTCAGCACAGTTCTCTCGATTTCAATGACGCAGAGCCTGTGGGGTTCTTACACGCGACTCCAGGGAACCTACTCTGCACTTTCATACATCGTGATCTTCGCTCTTGTCGCTGGATATCTTCGTACCAGAGAGCAAGTGCGGCGGCTGTTGTCGATCGTGATCCTGGCCAGTCTACCGGTCACGCTTTACGCGATTATTCAACACCTCGGATTCGATCCCCTGGTAACCGCGTCCACCGGCGCGAGGGTCCGTGCCAATCTGGGTAACGCTATTTTCCTCGCTTCCTACCTCATCATGGTTGTCCCGCTCACCCTGGTACGCCTCATCGAATCGGTCACTGAAATGAAACGAAAGGGGGTCAAGTCATGGGGAGATGGGTTCCTGGCCCTCACCTATTCAGCGGTTCTCGCACTTCAGTTGACGGTGATTGTTCTGACCAGGAGCCGCGGGCCCATGGTGGGCCTTATGTTAGGCTTGCTGCTGTTGGGTTTTCTGGTATTTCTGCGGTTGCCCCGGAGACTGTGGTTCGGCTGGCTGGCCCTCGCCGTAGTGGCCGGCTCGATACTGCTTCTGGCAAACCTTAGGAATGCCCCCTTTTCCCATCTAATAGAGCCGTTAAGGGAAATCCCATATGTCAGTCGATTAACCACAATCCTCGATACGCAGGGGAGAACGGCGCAGGTCCGAATACTGACCTGGGATGCTGCTGTCGAACTGATCCTGTCCGAGGAACCTCTTGGCATACAGGGCGACGAGCTCTCGGGAGAGGATCGGTTTCACCGATTGCGACCTGTCGTGGGCTACGGTCCGGAAACGATTTTCAATGCTCTATCGCGAGTCTACCCTCCCCGACTGGCACACATCGAAGGCTACAATCGACAGGCTGATCGTTCGCACAACGAGACAATAGACCTCCTCCTCACCATCGGATTGTTGGGTGTCCTGGCTTTTTACTCCTTGATTCTCAGCCTCTTCTACTACTCACTCCGGTGGCTTGGCCTGGTTCCTCACCGAACTGCCCAGAGATTTCTCCTGTTTCTCATGCTGTCGGGTGCAATTCTCGGCGGGCTGACGGCCTACCTTCTGGACAGCAGCGGAAGTCGTCTCACGTTCATCGCTTCGGGTTTCCCGTTGGGCCTGGTGGGTGGAATTCTCGTATATCTTCTGGTGAGTCGCCTGATTTGGAACCAGGGCAGGCAGGTTGCCGAGCGGCTTCTTCTGGCGGGCTTTCTTTCTGCGCTGGTAGCTCATTTCATCGAAACGCACTTCGTGTTCTCCTTCTCAGCCACTCACTTATACTTCTGGGTCTATGCCGGTTCAGTCGTTGCAGTGGCGAAACAAGTTCTGGCACCGGTGGCGAGTGGAATTGACCTTGGTTCTCAAGACCACTGTTCGAAGCTGCCGGGCTCTCGGCACGAACGTATCCACGACCCGGCCACTCGAGCGGTATGTGGTGTAGAGGCCGATAGTGCCTCACAGGCGCGTCGTTCGCGTGGTGTGACTGGTGAGTGCTGGGTGTTTTCAATCCTGTCAGGAATTGTCCTCGTGGTTCTGGCGTTTGACTTCCTGCTGCCGAGTATCCCTGTCAACCTCAGCTCCCTCATTATCTTTGTTCTTACCTGGACCTTTGGTCTGATTCTGACAATTCTTGAAACTTCGAGGGAAGCTGGAAATGGTGATCGACCCTCAGTTCGAGTGATCCTGGCTTATGGGGCGATTACGGTTGGTAGCCTCTCTCTTTTCACGATTGGTCTGCGCTTGGGCATACCTCATCTCTCGCAACTTCTGAGGATAGAAAGCGTGGATCTTTCAGCAGCGCAGAGGGTGGAGATAACCGCTTTCTTCGGGTTTTATCTCCTTTTGATGCTGGGGCTTCTTGCCTTTGCGCTCGTACGACCGTGGAACCAGACTCGGTTCGTTTCCCATTTCTGGAAAGTCGCGCTGTACGCGCCTGCGACCCTTTTGATTGGTGTACTGATAGTTGCTCAGAACTTCAACGAGGTTCGGGGCGATATCTACCTGAAACGGGCACAGAGCGCTCTGAATCGTCAAAACTGGGATCAGGCGATCGGACTGGTTCGAGCTGCGCACAGGGTGGACCCATCAGAGGACCAGTATTGTCTAAGGATGGCGAATGCATACCAGCACAAGGCCGCTGATCGACGATTTTCCGCTGAAGAGCGTGCTGAGGCAGCAGAGTACGGTGAACGCTTTGCTCACGCCGCCCTGGAGCTGAATCCCTTAAATCCGGATCATCTGGTGAACCTGGGGCGCTACTACTTCAGCCTTGGCCCGGCACGGTATAAGGAGGCTTTGGAATTCACCAGGAAAGCAACACTCTTGGCTCCTGGTAGAGTTTCGTTCAGATTCCTTCTGGCGCAGATCCACTTTAAGAATGGAGACTACGAAGAGACGATAACAGAACTCAGGAATTGCAACTCCATTGACCACAGATATCCCCTTGCCTGGTTGCTGCTAGGCGATGTGTATCTCAAGTTGAACGACGTGGATCGAGCCTTGCACGCCCACAGTCTGGGAATGAGCCTGCGTGCGAGACGCCTCGATGGGTTCGCAAACTTTGCGAACGAAGGGCTCGATGCTCGTCTGAACGCGTACTGTAGGGCGGGACGGCTCGAAGATCTGGTGGTTTCCCTGGAGCAGGTCGCTGCCAAACGGCCTCGGGAGGGGGCCATACCCTGGGTGGTCGGAAGGGGATACTATCTGGACAATCAGATCGAGAAAGCCATACAGCAATATCAAACCGCAATCCCGCTCCTCGAGGCGAAGCTACTTTCCTCCTCTGCCGCGATTACTCAGGAGCGGTTGGCTCACGCCTATATCGTGGTTGGAAGAACAAGAACGGGTGTAGACCTGTTCTGCCGGTTAAGGGGGGATTCTTGCGAGACGAAGCTCTTTGAGCTTGGAGTCGAGTTAGTAGCTAGACAGCTCTATCCTCAAGCCTCGGAAGCCTTCGCGAAAGTCGTCGAACTTAATGGAAACAACGCTTCGGCCCACAAGAACTTAGGCGTCATGTATTACTACCACCTGGATCGCCGCGAGGATGGTTTGAGGCATTTTGGAACGGCTCTGGAGCTTGAGCCGAACCGCCCGGATGCTGGTGAGATTAAACAGTTGCTCAGACTGCAATGATAAGGCACCATTTGGCCCCCCCAGCCTGTTTTTACGGCCGGCGTTGAATCGGGTGTCTTATCTCGCGATAAGGGAATGGGGATCGGGTGCCGGCTTACGGCTCAGAATGTGAGCCCTCGAAGGAGGAAGGCCAAGTGAAAACCTATTGACACTTGTCCAACGATGTGCCTTAATTAGTTTCACGGATTTTGTACGTTTTTAACCGTCAGCAAGGAGCCTCCGAGGAGAGCCCATCTCTCTCATGACGGATGGCTCTGGGAGGATGTGATGAATAGGCTGAAGTGTCCGTGTTCTCACCTTTCTTTGTTTGTAACGGCTTTTGTTTTATTGAGCATTTCCG
>JAUVSF010000662.1 GCA_030597245.1 Acidobacteriota bacterium | reverse complement strand
TCCAGAACCCATCTGTTCCCGGGCCAGGTGAAGTGCGGTTCCACCAAAAGCTGGGATCGCAACCACGGAAGGGGGGCTGACATAGGACTCCGCGACAGAGAGATTCCAGACTGCCGCACTCAGGTTCGGCTCCAGTTCCAGAGCCCTCTGGAAGAGCCCCTGTGCCTGAGTCCACCGTTCCTCCTCAAGGTAGATACTTCCGAGCCTACTGTAAGCCTCAGCCGGGCGATACAACAGCATCAACTGCTCCAAGCCACCCTGCTGATCGCCTAGAAGGACGCTGACCACCGCCAGCGCCTCTCGAGCTTCCTGCATTTCCGGATTCAGAGCGAGTGCGCCTTCCAAAAAGCCCTGCGCCTTTTGAGCCTGTTCCAATTCAACCAGCGTCCGGCCCACGGCCGACAGAAGCTCAGCGTCGTTCGGATCGATCTGGAGCCCGGCGAGGAATGCCCTCTCGGCCATCACGTAGTCACTCTTGTCCAAGTAAAGATTTCCCAGGAGTTCGTAAGCTGCAACCGATCTTGAATCCAGCTCAATCGCCCTTTTCACATGACGGAAGGAGTACGGATAATTCTTAACCTCGCGCCAGATCTCAGCCAGCGCGAGTTGAATATCGGGGTCATCTGGAAGCTGTACGGCCAGCTCTTTATAGTGCTCAAGAGCCGTAATATAGGCCCCTTTAGCAAAGCACAACCTGGCCAGCTTCTCTCGAGCCTCAGAATCGTCGGGATTTGCGCGCAGCCTGCTCTTCAGAATTGCCATCTCAGGCCCGGAAGACCCGATTCTTGCCAGGGTATCAGAGTACTCAGAACCGGGAACCCTTGAAACAGATCGACCCGCTTTCGGCAGATGGTCGGGAGCAGTCTCCTCGTCGGTAACCTTGGTCTCCGATTTCAACTGCGGGTTCTGGACAACCACCTGCTTTTGCGTACATCCCGAAAGCGAAATAGTAGCTACCAGTAGAAGGTTGAGAAGAGCTTTAATATTCGTCATCTTATCTATCCCCCTGGTCCTCGACCGAGAGCTTCAAAAATGTTTCGAACAATCAAAACAATCGCAGGGCCCAAAATAACGGCGAAAACGGCTGGGAAGATAAAGAGGACCAGCGGCGGCACCATCTTCACTCCCATTTTCGCGGCCATTTCCTCAGCGCGCTGTCTCCTCTTCACACGGAGGTCTCCGGCGAAGATACGTAGACTGTCGGCAATGCTCGTACCGAAACGATCGGACTGGATTAGGACTGCCGTCAACCCTCTCAGGTCGTCAACTCCCGTTCGTGCGGCCAGGTTGCGCAGCGCTTCAGTTCGACTCCGCCCAGCGCTCACCTCGAGGCCATAGAGCCTCAACTCCCCACTCAAGTCCGGGTAACTGGTTCGGATCTCCTTGCCGACTCGCTGAATGGTCTGATCCAATCCTAAACCGGCTTCCACGCAGACCACCGACAAATCCATAAAATCAGGAAGTCCCATCTGAATTCGCCACTTCCGCTGACTGACCCTTCGCCGCAACCACAAATCGGGAATAAGAGCCCCCAGTAGACTCGAAAGAACGATGTACAGTAACGGATTCTCATAGAGACCTTTCGTGTACGCGAAAAAGAGCAGCAGCAGTCCGATCAGAATCACCCTTACTCCGTACAGTAGATACACTGCATCCTTGCGCCGGAAACCGGCCTGTACCATTCGCTTTTCCTCGGAGGACAGATCCTGGGGTGACCGAGGAACCATCGCTCCAATCTTTCGCAGAAGCTCCCCAGACTTCTGAACGAACTGTTGGGGAGCGGCACCCGAAGTGCGTTCTGCACTCCCGGTATCCGGGCGCACTCTCTCGTCAACCCTTGGACCTCGACGACTGATCAGAAGAAAGATGAGGAAGACTGCTACAGACAGCGCAGCAAAAACTAGAATGACGAGGAGCAATTCATTCACGAGTATTAACTCCTAGACCTTAAGGGTTGTGATTTTCTTGAGGACGAAAAAACCGATTATCTGAAGGACGACTGCGCCAACGAGCATCTTCTGGCCAAGAGGGTCTGTAAAGAGCGGCATCAGGTATTCTCGATTGAAAAGAATGAACAGAAGGGCCAGAAAAGGAGGCACAGACGTCAGCATAATGAGGGAGATCCGCCCCTCTGCTGTGTAGACTCTGACCTGGCGCAAGAGCTTGAAACGCTCTCGCACGACAGCCGAGAGGTTCTCCAGTATTTCCGCGAGGTTTCCACCTGTTTCCCGCTGAATCTGAAGAGCGGAAACAAAGATGTGCACATCAGGCAACGGCATTCTGACGCCCATATTTGTGAGGGCGTCCCGAAGCGGCAAACCCAGATTCTGCTGCTCGTAGGTCGCGCGGAATTCCTCGGCCACAGGGTCCGGCATTTCATCCGCGATGAGTCTAAGCGCAGAGGTGAAGGCGTATCCAGCCCTGACAGCACGCGTAAGCATCTCCAACGCATCTGGGAACTGCTCCTCAAACGCCCAGAATCGGCGGTGCCGCTTGTAGCCGACAACAATGGCCGGAATCGAAGCGATGCAAACAGCCAGCACCGTGGAAAGCAGCCATAACTGAAGAATGACACAAATCAGATAAGTGAAAACCGCCAAACCAAACGTAATCCCGAGCAGGGTCATAACGGTAATTTCCAACCCGGATTGAGCGATATACAGCTGCAACTTTCTCAGGATCTTCATCTGAACCAGGATCCGGTCCAGTGCCGGACTACTGCTCATGGAGCGGTCGCGCACGATCTGCAGTTCGGCCTCGTCCAGATCATATTCAGCCGTCTGCTGAATAGCAGCTAGCCTGCGACGCTTCT
>JAUVSF010000537.1 GCA_030597245.1 Acidobacteriota bacterium | reverse complement strand
CAGCTTGATCAATGCGGGGTTCGGCGGGGGGACGGCGGGCACCGGTTTCCGCAGTATGACGGGCAGTCAGTACATCCGGCAGTTTCTCTTTAGCTGGTACTATATAGGTGACCGTGTGTTTATTGCCACCGGCATACACTGTATCTGCTTTGCCATTCACTGCGGTTACCTTTACTTTTTCAGGAAAGGACGAGTTTTCGACCGTAACGGTGAAGGTGACTTTCTCGCCAGGTTTGGCAATGACCTGGTTCGGAGAAACATCCAGGATGATCGGTTTAACCTCGACGGGCTTGGCAGCGGAGATCGATGAAACTCCTCCAAATCGGCCGCCGTCGGTGCGCACTCGAACGATGATGTCAGCTGTCCCCACCTTGACCGATTTGTATTGGTTGTGGTTGAACTCTTCAACCGCGTCACCCTTAATATCGGATTCGCTCCATCCTTTTTCATGGATCTCAACGGGCCCAAAAAGCTCGGGATCAAGCTCAAAGAGCGTGACACCTTTTAGGGCGTCCGGGGCAATCTTCGCTACGTTTTTGACAATGAGACCGACCAGTTTCTCTTGTACCTTTTTATTATCAACATAAGGAAGATCACCGGACAGCTCGAAGAGTTTGCCAACCCCTTTTTTCACTTGCTTCTTGAGGAGTTTACTGGCCTTGAGCTCCTTGAAGGCGTATTGAAGGACGCGCTTTCCGTCCAGCTTCCAGCCTTTACTGGCGGCGATCAGTAAAGCACTCCATTCGCCCGCTTCCAGATCTTCTTCCATCACAGCGGGAAAAAGGTTGAGATCGAGTGAGCTGAAACTCGAAGGCAAGAGAGCGGCAGCAGCCTCTTCGGACCATTTCTTGATGAGGAGCGCGACCCCTATCACAGGGAAGACCTTATCAAGGTCTTTCTTGATTTCACTGACAGCTTCTTCGGTGACTTTGACCAGGTTGCGGGTAAAGGGGAAGAGCTTCAAAACCACAATTGTCAAAGCGACGTCTTGCTTCAACTGTTCTACAGCCGGACCATCGGACTCGTTGAGAGACTTTTCGGCAAAGGCCGCAACTTTCATACACAGGTCGAGGTCCTCAGCTGAGTCGCCGCAGCCAGGAAGTTCACTCGGAAGTGCAACTCGCGCCAACGCAGAGGTAACCTTGGGCCCTCGCTCCACTAGTCCGACCAGCCCTAAGTGTGCCACGACTGCGTCCAGCAGGGCGTTGTCGGAGGCCCCTTCAAAAAAAGGGGCTGTACCCTCGCCCATGGCTCGCAGCGAGTCGGGGTTGTCCGGGTGATCCAGCAGCCTCTGAGCCGCGGCCAGTGGGATTGCCTGACGGGGCAGTTCGGTGGGATCAGCCATGAGGTTTTGGAGTGTCAGGCCAAACTCTGCCGCTTGGACCCGGATGACTTCCTGCAGTGCATCAACTACCCGGGAAACCTCACCAGGGGCCGACCGGATTCCCTCGATCGAGAAGTCCACCAGTGGACAACTCACCATCCCGTCTGTGACTTGGACCTTCACGTCACCTCCTCCCAAGGAAGTGCCAGGATAAAAAGGAGTAAAGAGTGTGGCCGAACCGTCCTCCGACAGTTCTACAAATGTCATGACGCCGATTTCGTTATTCTCCTCTGTTACCACAGCCAGAACGGGTTCAGTAAACTCTTCGGGTAGAATGCCCAGTCCTACCTCTTCCAGAGGTGCCGCGGATGCTCTGTCGAGGGATAGACCCGGACAAGCAATCTCAAGGGGGGCAAAACCCCCACAGGGGAGTAGGAGAAACTCTCCGGTATTGTGCTCCAAAAGGCGAACTACGTCTCCAACATCAACTACGAAGTCGAAGTTGACGTCGGCATTATCCAGTGCAACGCCTTCCAGGATCTTCTCTCCGGAAATGTGGGCGGAAAGAAGCGCCAGATCTCCAGGACCGCGTTCGCCGTCCAGATTGATATCCCCGAGGCAGATTGAGTCATCCTCGACCTGCATCGAGGCACTGGCAGCTAATGCAGCAATCGAAGAGGGTTGGGCAAAGGAATGAAGCAGGATCGCCACCAGAAACACGATCAGACTCCTGCTCAGGCCCTCTCTCCTTGAACCGGCAGTCCGCAACGTTGTCGCTCCCTCTGAAGGAGGCGCCCCTTCGGCTGTTCTCCCTCTCGCTCTGGAAATCATCACACTTGATCCTAAGGCAGTACCACAATTGGAAAAGTCGTTAACAGCGCACCCTGCAACTTCAAGGCAATTGCGGATAAGGCAACTGATGACTGAGCTTCGATCGATCCTTGAAACTCGTCATAGTTGTCTAGGACATCGAATAACTCGTCGGCAAAACGGGCACGGTGCTCACCCGGTGCGAGACTGATGTTGAGACTCGCGAGTTCCTCCCCGGAGGAATCCTTCAGGACTAACCTGACCTCAGAGGTCTCCGGAAAGACGTTGGCAAAGGCGATGCCTGTATTGGAGATTCCCCGCTCAAAGATGATCGGAACCGAGAAATGTTGGGCGGCAGGCGAAGCCCCCACGCCGGCTTCGCTGAGTACCGCTCCGCCGGCATCACGGCTGGTAATGAGCAAAGTTCCGCCCAACGGAGCCGTCGAACTCAGCCGAGCATAACCCGGCGATAAATCGCCACTTCCATCCGTGGCCAGGAAAGCCGAACCACCGGGAGGGATGGTGAAACCAAATCCTGAGTCTGTGCGACCGTCGGTAAGCGTCAGGACAAAGGGACTGCCATCCGATTTGAAAAAGCGAATTTCTCCCGTCGAGGCGGTGTCAATGCGATTCACGAAAACGAGATCAGCTGTAAAACTTCCTCCCGGGTAGCTTCCGTTCGCAACTTGAGGGAAGATCAGTTCGTTTTGGCCTTCAACCGGGAGGTTGTTTCCGCCCCCGATTCCGATACTGCCGTCGACGCCGATCACGGTCACGAAGAAGCCGTCGGCATCGGCCCCTTCAGCATCGGTCACCGACAAAGGGAGGGTGGCTCCGTCGGCTGCATCCTTGCTCACCTCGAGGATGACGCTGACGAGCGTACCGTCTCCCGGGCTGAAGGTGGCAAGCGAGCCCGAGAAGATTACGAAGGTAAGGCTCCCCTCCTTAGCGCTGAACCCCAGGGCGTGATCGACCAGGGAATTTCCGGGCAGAGGCCGTGCCTCTGCAACACTCAGGGACGTTGGGTCGAAATTCACGGTGAACTGGATCGCCGAAACACTCTCGCCCCCTCTAATCGAAATGGGCACCACTACTTTGGATCCGGGTGAGGCATTCACATTTGCGACACGAAGTGAACTCTGCGCCTGCGCAAAGCCGGCGGTTAATCCAAGGCCGATGGCTGTCAATAGTAGAAACTTCTTCATTCCTTCAGTCTCCCAGACTGGGGTTTGCCCCCCGTCGCGAACCAGGCGCTGGGTCAATAGCGAAAACAAGTGACCTGCAATTTCAGTAAGGCTGAAAGCCATAGCCTTATCCTTAGTTTGACTTCAAAAATGTCGGGGCTCGATCAATTGGAAGCAGTTTAGAGTTCCCAGATATCGATTCGACTGACCTTCTTACAGGAGTTTAAACAGTTGTCGATAAGAATAGCATTTATGTCAGAGATGTCAATTTCGAAAAGACCAGGGCCGAACTGCTGTTTGAAGTCGTCAGCCGCGCTTAGGAGAAAACCAGTCTGGTCCTGACCACGAACCTGCCCTTCGAACACTGGACTGAAGTTCTGGGTAACGAACGCTTGACCGACGCTTTG
>JAUVSF010000317.1 GCA_030597245.1 Acidobacteriota bacterium | reverse complement strand
TTGCTGGAAGAGACCCCCATCCGGTCGATTATCAGTCCATTCCTGCCTGCACGTACTGCCAACCTCAGGTCGCCAGCGTCGGGATGACAGAAAGCCAGGCCAAGGAAGCAGGCTACGAAGTGAAGGTTGGAAAATTCCCTTTCAGGGCCCTGGGGAAAGCCAGGGCGAGTCAAGCACTGGAGGGCTTTGTCAAGCTGGTTTTTGACAGCAAATACGGAGAGTTACTCGGGGCTCATATCATCGGCGAGGATGCCACTGAAATGATTGCCGAACTGGTTACGGCCAAGACGCTGGAAACGACATACCTGGAATTGCTGAAATCGGTACATGCTCACCCGACCCTCTCGGAAGCGGTTATGGAAGCCGCGGGAGGTGCTTACGGGGAACAGATACATCTGTAGTCAAGAGGGATCTTCTATGAAAGTTGATGTCGTGATGCCCGAGATGGGCGAGAGTATTGCAGAAGGCACTATTGCCAAGTGGCTCAAAAAACCTGGAGATCCTGTCGTGCGTGACGAAGCCCTCCTGGAGATCACGACTGACAAGATTGACAGTGAAATCCCGGCACCTGAGAGTGGGGTACTGGCCGAAGTACTGGCCGAAGAGGGCAAGACGGTTGAGGTGGGAGCCCTTCTGGCCCGGATCGAAACTGACGGCAGGGTAGAGGGTCAACCCGACACACCATTGGAGGAGACCACTGCTGTAGAGGCACCCGAGCCAACCTCGGTAAAGGCCTCACCGGTGGCTCGCAACGTCGCTGTACAGGAAGGCATTTCAGACGAGGAACTCGCCTCGGTAGCCGGTTCCGGACATGGCGGTCGCATCACGAAAAAGGACGTACTCGAATACTTGGAGCGTCGTGAAGAGTCTGTCCCCTCCTCGGATCCGGGAAAGGCAGCTAAACCGACCGAGTCTGCTGAAGGTGGCATCACAGTTACAGAAATGAGTACGATGCGGAAGATCATCGCCGACCGGATGGTGGCCAGTAAACGGATTTCGCCCCACACCTACACAGTTGGCGAAGTCGATATGACCCGCGTCGTACGATTCCGCGATCAGATCAAGCACAAGTTTGAACGAGAAAAAGGCTTCAAGCTCACGTACACTCACTTTATCCTCCATGCCACCGTAATGGCATTGCGCGCATATCCCCTGATGAACAGTTCAGTGGAAGATGGCAAGATTATCCAGAAGCACTCAATCAATCTCGGCGTGGCGGTAGCCCTGCCCTCAGGGCTGATTGTGCCGGTGATAAAGAAGGCTGAGTACAAGAACCTTCTCGGACTTGCACGGAGATCCAATGAACTCGCGGCAGGGGCACAGAACAAGAAGTTGCTGCCGGAGGATGTCCAGGAAGGAACCTTTACGGTAACCAATCCTGGGGTTTTTGGGAATATCTTCGGATTGCCTATAATCAACCAGCCCCAACTTGGCATCCTGGGAGTAGGCGCAATCAAGAAGAGACCTGTGGTGATTGATGATGCGATTGCGATCCGTTCAATCATGTATCTGTCATTGAGCTACGACCATCGAGTCATCGACGGAGCTCTCGCCGCACAGTTTGTTCAGAAGATACGGGACAGCCTGGAAACCTACGACGTTGACAGTGTCATTTAGGGGATACCACCTCGAAGAGTGTGTTCTTTTGGAATCTGTACCGTTTCACAGTTAAAGGAAGATGCAGAAACCCCAGATCCTTCTAGTGGATGATGACAGAAACCTGCTCCGGGTACTGACCTACCAGATCCGGCAATCCGGATTCGACGTGGTTCCGGTGACCTCTGCATTACAGGCGCTTAAACTCCTTGAAGAACAATCATTTGGGCTTGTCCTCACGGATCTGCGTATGCCGGAAATGGATGGGCTGGAACTGCTCGGAAAGATTCGAGAACGCGACAGCAAAATGCCGGTGATTGTCCTGACCGCCCACGGATCTATAGACAAGGCCGTCGAGGCAATTAAGCTCGGAGCATCTGATTTCCTCACCAAACCAGTGGAAAAAGCTGAAATCGAACACAGTATCGCCGGGGCATTGAGAATGGCTGATTTGCTGGAGGAGAATCGCCGGTTGACCCAAGCCGTGCGGAGGAAATTCGACTTCAAAGGTATAGTCGGGACGTCCAAACGATCTACCGAGGTTCTTGAACTGGCGTCGCAGTTAGCCGAGGTGAACACGACGGTATTGATTCAGGGCGAAAGCGGCACCGGAAAAGAGCTCATAGCCAGAGCAATACATTTCAACAGCGAGAGGCGTAACCGACCTTTCGTCGTCATAAACTGCGGAGCCATACCCCCGGACCTCATGGAGTCAGAGCTCTTTGGATACCGGAAAGGAGCGTTTACAGGCGCTGTTTCGAGCAGGAAAGGGAAATTCGATGCAGCTGACAGCGGGACCGTCTTCCTGGACGAAATAGGGGAACTGCCACTCGGTATGCAAGTCAAGTTGCTTCGGGTTCTCCAAGAGAGGGAGATCGACGTGCTGGGAGACCCGCACCCAAAACGGATCGATGTTCGGATCTTAGCGGCCACCAATAAGGATCTTCAGGCAATGATGGAGGCGGGCGAGTTCAGGGAAGATCTTTATTACCGCCTTTCCGTTGCGCCCCTGCTCGTTCCACCCCTTAGAGAGCGCAGAGAGGACATCCCTCTTCTAATTCACCATATCCTTTCAAAACTCAAGCAGCGGATAGGAAAGGAAGTTGTTTTTGATCAAGAAACAATCGAGGTGCTGCAGACCTACCCGTGGCCGGGTAATGTTCGTGAACTCGAGAACCTGGTGGAAAGGGTGGTTGTCTTCTCAAAAACCGATAGAATCGGACCTGAGCATCTTCCCTCTCAATTCCGCCAGCCTCTTAGGATTAAGGGAAAGGTCCACATGAGCCTTCCTGCGGAGGGATTTTCCTTGAACCAGCTTGAGCAGGATATCATCGAGGAGGCCCTGATCCAGAATGAGTGGAACCAGACGCAAACTGCGCGGTACCTGGGCATCACCCGCAACACGCTGATCTACCGGATGCAGAAATTTAATCTGAGAAAGTTGGATGACTGAAAAGGCAAGGGCCTGGTTTCCAATAACAGGGTTCGACTACCGGAAAGTGGGGATAATCCTCTCCCTTATATTGATTGTTTCATCCTTCCATTTTCTCACGAGTACTGAATACCGTTACCTCCATGAAATCTATCAACGCATCTACTACATTCCAATTCTCCTTGCAGCCTTCTGGTACGGACCCCTGATAGGGTTCCTTACCGCCCTGCTGGTTAGCGCCATCTATGTCTTCCACATCAGAATGGACTGGCACCAGTTTCCTGTTTACACCTTCAATCAGTACGCGGAGATCTGCCTTTATCTCGTAATCGCCCTGGTGATCGGTTTCCTCTCTTCAAAAGAGAAACGGCACCGCGAGCAACTGGAGAGAACTTCGGCAGAATTAGCCGAAGCCTATCAGCAACTTCAAGATACATTTGAACGACTAAGGAAAGCAGATCGGCTGGCTGCCCTGGGCCAACTGAGTGCGGGAATCGCTCACGAAATCAGGAACCCCCTTGGCTCTGTCAAGGGCTCAATTGAGATTCTGGAGGAGGAGATACCGCCGGACCATCCGAAGTACGAATTCATCCAGATTGTGAAGGAGGAAACTGCCAGGCTCGACTCAATCGTTACTGAGTTTCTTGAGTTTGCTCGTCCTCCTCGACCGTCCGTTAGACCTTATTCGATCAACGAATTGATCGAATCGACGTTGATCCTCCTTCACAAGGAGACCACTGCTTCAGGCGTATCAATAGTCAAGAGTTTGGCCCCCAATGTACCGTTGACTCCCATGGACCCTGACCAGATCCGGCAAGTTCTGCTCAACATCGTCCTCAATGCAGTCCAGGCAATGCCGGACGGGGGCACACTCGATGTGAAATCAAGGCTGGAAAGCGAACGGGTAGTTGTAGAGGTTGCAGACACCGGTGTGGGAGTAGGTGAGGCTGACTTGGATAGAATCTTTGACCCATTCTTCTCGACGAAGCCGAATGGTACCGGCATGGGACTATCCATCTCTTATCAACTGGTCGAGAATCACGGAGGGGTGCTCTCCGCGAGAGCCAACCCGGAACACGGGATGACCTTCTGCCTTGAGTTGCAGCGTACCTGATCCCCCGGGGAAGTGCGAACGACGAACTGCAAGAGAGGTGCTCGGATAACGACTGCATCAGGATCCGTGGCCAATCACAGGCGAGACGCCTGTGTTCCCCGAGGCGCTCCTATTCAACGAATCCCGTATACGTTGTCATCGAAGGGATTGTATACTTCGAGCGAGTTGAAAAATGTTTTGTCCCAAATGTAGAGCAGAGTACAGAGAGGGCTTCTTCGAGTGTTCCGATTGCCAGATCCCGCTGGTCGAGCAGCTTCCGGAAGAGAAGGAGGGAGAACCGGATCTGGAACTCGTCACTGTTCTGGAAATCAAGGATCCGGCGATCATGGCAATTGCCAAGTCTCTGCTGGAAGAGGCTGAGATCGAGTTCATTGACACAGCCGAGGGTCTGCAAGACTTCTACGGCGTCGGGAGGTTGGGAGGACTTCAACCTCTCACCGGACCTGCCCGACTTCAAGTTTCGGCCCGAGACGAGGAAAGGGCAAAATCTGCCCTCCAGGGACTCGAGAGCTCCTAAGAAAAGATGGAATCCACCGGCTCCCGACTCCTGTGTCGGCGCAGTCTATTCGGACTGGGGTTGCCGACAAAGGCCACGATCAACTGTATCCTATTTCCCAGAGCCTGAACAATAAATCCAAAGAACTGACACGTTCTTCCAAAGAAATGCCTACTTTTCAACAGATGCCTCATCTACAATGACCATGGGGTTTGTCTAATACTCTCAGGGAGAGAGCCTATGGAGTTTTTTGCGTTCTTATTCTTGCTGATGGTCATCGGGACCGGCTTCTTGAGTCTTCGCCTGCGCATGGAGCGGCTTCGAGAAGACCGCCGTTTCGTCGATCAGTACATCACAAAGTTGGGGAAATTCGCAGACAGCTACCAGGATGGCTTCGATCCTGATCAGCACTATTGGCTAACGCATCGGGTGCTTCGAATTCAACATATTGCAACGGATCCGGCATTGTGGGATCGGTACGGCGGATCTCATTCCGCAGATGCGACGAGAAAGGGAGCGACTCTTGTCGAAGTGATTGAGCAGATGGGCCAGCGTCCGGTATCCAGCGAGATAATCCGTTCACTCATTTCCTTTCTGGTTCGATTTCAAGGTGTACTGGACGATTTCAGTGCCGAGTTCAAGAAGAGACAGCTCAACCCGTTCATTCTATTTCGAGAAGGAATCCAGTTGATCCTTCTCTCCCCCATCCTGGCTTTCCAATGGGCCTCTGGGGGAGGAAGGGTGATGATTGGAGAAATCGCTCGAAACCCAATTTTCAAGCGCTGGTCGGCCTATTTTTCTGTGGCCGCGATTGTGATACCTCTCGTCATCATCATTTTTGGCTGGAGTTCGATTGTCGGCCTCGTTCTGAGTATTGTCGGCTTGGTGACGGACTGGGCCAACAGCCTGGTTGATCTGGTGCAGGAGTCGATGGGGAGCCTGCAAGACACCAACACAGACGGCTGAGCAGAGAATTCTGGACACCACAGTCACAATAGACGACTGGTGTCCTTGGTAGTAAAGCCCCCGGATGAGGAACCTCACGAGAGGAGGTTTCTCAGCTGCCAGAGAATTCTTCCTTTTGCGCTCTTGGTGTGAGATAAGTGCATTTCACGCAGAGTTCGCTAAAGGAGAAAGCGTATTCAGGGTAGGTTCTCGATTACGAGCACGAGCACGAGCTAAGATACCAAGTCCCAGGGCTCAAGCCTTGTCTCCGTTTCTACCTTGCACCCCGTTTACCGATCACCCCGATAACCGATTACCTTCCCCCCTTGACCTCCCGGCCGCGCTGCATTAGTTTCAGACG
>JAUVSF010000433.1 GCA_030597245.1 Acidobacteriota bacterium | reverse complement strand
TGAAGATCGGTTCTGGGACCAGAAGCGGATCGAGCGGATCCGAGGCTGGGTGACCACGGTGGACACCAAGAAGGGCCAGGTGATCCTGGATCGTCGTTCCCCTGTTTCCTACGACAAGCTTCTCATCGCCACAGGGTCTCAATCCAACAAGTTCGGCTGGCCCGGGCAAGATCTCTCACGGGTGCATGGCTTTTACTCTCTTCAAGATCTCTCGACGCTTGAGCGAGATACCGACGGTCTGAGACGAGCCGTCATCGTGGGCGGTGGCCTGATAGGCATCGAACTGGCCGAAATGCTCCATTCCCGTGGCGCGGCGGTAACCATGCTCGTCCGGGAAGATTCCTACTGGAACAACGTGATGCCCAACGGAGAGTCGGCGATGATCAATGAGCTCATCCGGGAGCAGGGCATCGACCTCAGGTTGGGCACGGAGCTAAAGGAGATCGTCAATGACGGCCACGGGAACGCCTGCGCCGTCGTCACCGGCGATGACGAGGAGATCGAGTGCCAACTGGTCGGACTGACCGCCGGGATCCGCCCCAATCTATCAGCCCTGGAAGGTTCTAATATCCCCACGGGACGTGGCGTCCTGGTCGATGAGCGCTTGTGTACCGAGGTGGCTGGTGTCTACGCGGCCGGCGATTGCGCAGAGGTCGTCAACAAAGAAAACGAACATCGAGTCTGGCAGGTTTGGTACACCGGTAGGGCACAGGGGGTGGTGGCCGCACGCGTGATGGCCGGCGAGGAGGGCCGGTACGATCCGGGCATCTGGTTCAACTCGGCCAAGTTCCTCGATCTGGAATGGCAGACCTACGGTAAGGTTGCCTGCGGTATGGACGAGGGCAAAGGGGAGATGCCTCCCTGCCTGTACTGGGAGCATCCCGACAGACGACACAGCCTTCGCCTGGCGCTTTGTGACGGAACGATCACGGGTGTCAACACCATGGGCATCCGATACCGTCACCGTGTCTGTGAGCGCTGGATTGCCGAAAAACGCACCGTGGACTACGTACTGGATCACCTCAGGGAAGCAAACTTCGATCCCGAGTTCTTCTCGCGTCACGAGCCACAAATCGTCGGCGTTCTCAAGGAGCAGCTCTCATGAGGACTTCCGTTCAAACGGCACGAGCGGCCTCGGCGCACAAGCCACACGACAGTAGCTCCTTGTGGGTCCTCTTCCCATTCCTGCTGACCGCCGGCGCCGTACTCTTCACTCTGGCCTTCTTCGGTATTCACGTCGGCAGTGGGTGGGTCGCCTTCGGCCGTTGCTTTGGGCTCATTGCCGTCGGGGCTCTGGGTTGGATCGGGAATACCTACCGGGGCACCACGGCAGGGATCAAGAACAACGGTACCTACCACCGGGACCTTACCCACCGGGGCTGGCCCGCCTGGCTCGCCGGCATACTGCTGGCTGCCTTCTACCTTTCCTATTACTGGTGGCCCGTATACTTAAAACATGTGGTCCGTCTCCTCGACCCACTCAGCCAGATGTTGCGAGGCGTTCCTGCCGACCACTGGTTCTTTTACAGCTATCTTTACTCTTTCACCATAATCATCATGGCGGCGCGCATGTTTCTGCGCTTTCGTCACAGCAGATATCAGCTCTGGCGGACCGCCTCTGTTACGGCATTCCAGCTCGTACTCGCCTTTCTGGTACCGGCCATCCTCCGCGGGATGGAACAGCCTGAGTTCTACTTCACCTATTTTTGGCCGCTTCTGCCGGACTACCTGTACCCGGGCAAGGTCAAGGAGCTTGCCCAGCATCCGGGTGGCATCGGGGCGTATCTGGTCCTCTGGGGAGCCCTGGCCATCTTCGTCCTTACTCCTTTGTTGACCTGGCGGTTCGGCAAGCGTTGGTATTGCTCCTGGGTCTGCGGCTGCGGCGGCCTGGCAGAGACCCTGGGCGACCCCTTCCGCCATCTTTCGGACAAGCGCCTTTCAGCTTGGAAATTCGAGCGTTGGTCCATTCACCTGATCCTGCTGACCATCGTTTTGGGGACGATCCTGCTCTGGGTCAACGACGCAACAGGCGGGACCCTACTTGGGAAGGTTTCCGATGGTTTTCAGAAGACCTACAAATTCCTGGTCGTCTCCCTGCTCGCGGGCCTGGTTGGCGTCTCGTTTTACCCGCTCATGGGGACTCGGGTCTGGTGCCGGTTTTTGTGCCCGATGGCGGCCGTTCTGGAGGTCTTTCAGCGCTATTTTTCCCGCTTTCGGATCACCACCAACGGCGACCAGTGCATGTCCTGCGGCAATTGCTCGACCTATTGTGAGATGGGTATCGACGTCCGCAGCTATGCACAGCGAGGGGCGAACATCGTGCGCGCCTCCTGTGTGGGTTGCGGTATCTGTTCGGCGGTATGCCCGCGCGGGGTCCTCAACCTGGAATGCGGCCCCACATACAAGGACCGATTTCCTGGAGCGGACCGACCTCTGGCCGAAATCAGGCGATCGCTTCGTTCTTGAACTCTGCACTTTTTCAACGGGCTGCTAGCTGTGCCTCATAGACTCACCTGAGCCGTTCTTTCCAAACCCTCACGTACGGTCTTCGTCCAACTCGAGATCAAAATCATGCAGGCTCAAGGCCTTCGTCGCTATCTCGAGGCTCAATCCCGTGGCCTTATGCAATGCCTGGAAGAACATGCTGTAAGGTTGGTTGGACCCGACCGACTAAACTGGAAAATCCGAAGGTTTCAAGGAATTTCGAGGCGATCGAAAGACGAGTCCGCCAAGGGAGGTTTAATAGAATGAAAGTAGATAATCGTCACATGCTTCGAGGCAATATTCGCAGAAGGCTCTCTGTTTCGAGACATCCGGGCATGTTCCTTCTCGTATCTCTCCTTTTCGTGATGCCGACTGACGGAGTCGCACAAGACTTCCAGGCTCAGGATCCTTCGGGCATACCCGTGGATCACTCCGTGTTCGACCGGCTTCTAAAAAGGTATGTAGACGACAACGGCTTGGTGAACTACAAGGCGTGGAAGGCTCAGGATGAAGAAACGCTACGCAACTATTTGAAATCGATGGGCAAAGTGGACCAGGACTCCCTGGGGCGATCCGAAAAACTCACCTTCTGGATCAATGCCTACAATGCCTTGACAATCCAGGGAATCCTCGAGTTCTACCCGGTCAAATCAATCAAGGACAAGGTTAGCCGCATCCTGGGGTTCAACATCTGGGATGACTATCCCATGACGGTGAATGGAAAAGAACATTCCCTGAACCACATCGAGCACAAGATCCTGAGAAAGATGGGGGAGCCCAGGATTCATTTTGCCATCGTGTGCGCGTCCGTGGGATGTCCAAGGCTGCGAAATGAGGCCTATACCGAAGCGAAGTTGAACTCTCAATTGGACGACCAGGCCGGCTACTTTTTCGCACAACCGAGGAATCTCCGGATCGACAGGGCCGGAAAGACCGTCTGGCTCTCCAGCATCCTGAACTGGTTCGGGGGAGATTTTGGGGGACGCGATCGCGCACAGCTCGATTTTGCAGGCACGGTCGTCGAAGAAGAAAATGACCGAAAGTTCCTTCAGTCCGAAGGGCTGAAAGTGAAATACCTGGATTACGATTGGTCGCTGAACGAGCAGGAATACACATCATTGAAAGAAGGGAATTGAGTCATGGCATCGACAATCACGATAGATCAACCGCAGAAACGCGGAGTGGGCCTGAAATGGAAAGTTGTTCTGGGAATCATCCTTGCGGCGGCCCTCGTCGCGGCGGCCCGGTTCTTCCATGTACAGGATCTGTTGAGCACCGCACTGGCGTGGATCCGCGGACTTGGAGCAATGGGTCCCGTGATCTTCGTCGTTACCTACATTCTTGCGAGCATTTTCTTCCTGCCGGGGTCGGTCCTGACCTTGGGGGCAGGTGCACTTTTTGGCGTGGTGAAAGGTTCGATCATTGTCTCGATCGCTGCCACCCTGGGCGCAGCGAGCGCTTTCCTCGTTGGACGATACCTGGCCCGGGGATGGGTCGAAAAGAAGATCGAAGGGAATGAAAAGTTCAAAGCCATTGATGAAACCGTGGCCCGCGAGGGGTGGAAAATCGTCGGGCTTACGCGGCTCTCCCCGATTTTCCCCTTTAACCTGCTCAATTACGCTTACGGCATCACGAAGGTGTCTCTGCGGGATTACTTCCTTGCCTCCTGGGCAGGGATGCTCCCGGGAACAATCATGTACGTCTATATCGGGTCCCTGGCCGGAGACCTTGCAACGCTCGGAACAGGAGGCGGCCCAGCGACAACCGCCCAGTGGGTCCTCCGGGTTGTGGGCCTTCTGGCAACAGTGGGCGTAACCGTCTATGTGACACGTATCGCCCGCAGGGCACTGGAAGAAAAGGTTGCGTAGCAAAAAGGAGAAAGACCAATGGCTCAGGCGATTGCAGTGGAAAGTGAACCGAACAACAATGTTGAAATCCTTGTACCTCCCATGGATGAGCACAACCAGAGGCTGGTGTCCAATGTACACCCCCCGGATTGGGTCAACCCGGCGCCGACCGGCAGGTACAATCTTGTCGTCCTCGGAGCGGGTACGGCCGGGCTGGTTACGGCCGCAGGCGCCGCGGGTCTGGGTGCAAAGGTGGCCCTGATCGAAAAGCATCTCATTGGCGGTGACTGCCTGAACGTTGGCTGTGTTCCGTCGAAATGT